>JACZSH010000101.1 GCA_022574315.1 Chloroflexota bacterium
ATCGGCGCAGGTGACCAGCTCCACCCGGGAAACGGCGGCGATGCTGGGCAGCGCCTCGCCGCGGAAACCGAGACTGCGGATGGTCGCCAGGTCATCGAAACTGCCCAGCTTACTGGTGGCATGCCGATGAAAAGCAAGCTCTACCTCATCGTCGGGAATGCCGGACCCGTTATCGGCCACCCGCACCAGGTTGACGCCGCCGCCCTTTACCTCGACCGATATCTGGTCAGCGCCGGCATCGAGCGAGTTCTCCACCAGCTCTTTGACCACCGAGGCGGGCCGTTCGATGACCTCTCCGGCGGCAATCCGGGAAATCAGCTTTTCATCCAGCAGTTTGATAGGCATTATTATCCGTCCAAATATTACACGGTAACGTGTATTTTGTCAAGAGGCCAGACGGTATTTTCATCAATCCTTAGGGCATTTTCTCAAGTCGGGCAAAGCTCTGGAGCAGCTTTTTCACCCCGGCACCATCGAAAGCGACCACGAGTTCAAAATCGCCGTTCACCGCCCGGCGGCTGACGACGACACCGTCGCCGAATGTCCCGTGCCGGACCCGGTCGCCGTCACTCAACTCCAAAAGCTCAGTGGTCGGTGCCTCTTCAGGTTCCCCGCTTTCGACAGTCCCGCGCCAGGTATAAATCGCTTCGGCAAGGCGGTCTTTCTCCCCGACCCACAAATCGCCGCCCGATATGAGGTGCCGCGGGATATCCTTTAAGAATCGGGAGGCCCCGGCGACCCGCCGATTACCCATCAGGGTGCGCCGAAAAGCGCGCACCAGATAGACGCGCTGCTGGGCGCGGGTCACCCCCACGTAGCAGAGCCGGCGTTCCTCTTCCATCTGGTCGGCGTCATCGAAGGACCGGATATGGGGCAGGATACCTTCCTCCATGCCGACGATAAAGACCACCGGGAACTCCAGCCCCTTGGCCTGGTGCAGCGTTATCAGGGTAACCGCTTCAACGGTCGCCTCGAATCCGTCCACGTCTGAAACCAGGGCCGCCCCTTCCAGAAAGGCCGCCAGCGACTCGGTGGGCGGCAATTCCTGGTACTGCCCGGCGACGGTGCGCAGCTCCAGGATATTTTCCCAGCGCTCCTCCCCGTCCACCTCCGCCTGGATAAAATCGCCGTAGCCGGTCCGCTCCAGTGCCAGGTCGAGCAACCCGAGGACGCCAATCTCGGCGTTACGGCTGCTTTTCCTTTTCGGTGTCGCTTCGGGCCAAACGGTGCAGCGCCTCAAATTCGGAAACGCCGAGCTCCTGCGCCCACCGGGAAAGCTCTTCCAGGCTGCGCTGGCCGACGCCACGCGGGGGAACGTTGATGATGCGCCGCAGGCTGACACTGTCGTGCGGGTTCTGGACGAGACGCAGATAAGCGATAACGTCCCTGACCTCCCGTCGGTCGTAAAACCGGGTGCCGGCGACGAGCCGGTAAGGCACCCCGTAGCGGAGAAAGGCCTCCTCCAATACCCGCGACTGGGCGTTGGTGCGGTACATCACGGCGCAATCGCCGAGTCGAAAGCCTTCCCGCTCCGCCAGCCGGGTTACCTCGTTGACGACGAACTGGGCTTCTTCCTGCTCGGAGTAAGTCTCGACCACCTCGACGGGCAGGCCGGCCTGGTTCTCGGTCCAGAGGTTTTTGGGCTTGCGCTGCTCGTTGGCCGAGATGATATGGTTGGCCGTTTCCAGGATTATCTGCGTGGAGCGGTAGTTCTGCTCCAGCAGGATGACCTTCGCCTCAGGGTAGTCTCTTTCGAAATACAATATGTTGCGCAGGTCGGCGGCGCGCCAGGAATAAATCGACTGGTCGGGGTCGCCGACGACACAGACGTTACGGTGCTTGCCGCCGAGCAACTTCACCAGCTCGTACTGCACCGGGTTGGTGTCCTGAAACTCGTCCACCTGGAGATGCAGGTAGCGCGATTGGTACCGGTCCAGGACTTCGGGAACCTGCCGGAAAAGCTGCACCGCCCGCATCAGCAAGTCGTCGAAGTCGAGGGCGTTACTCTCCGCCAGCGACGGCTGGTAACGCTCGTAGACGCGCTGGACGATCTCTTCATAATAGCTGGCGGCGAGCCGGCCGTACTCGGCGGGGGTCAACAGGGCGCTCTTGGCGGCGCTGATGGCGGACTGGATGGCACGGGGGGCATACTGCTTCGGGTCGAGCCCCACCGCCTGAATACACCGCTTGAGCAGGCTTAGCTGGTCGTCGCTATCGTAAATGACGAACCCGGAGTCGATGCCGACAGGTTTGCCCTCAATACGCAGGATGCGGGCGCAGATGGCGTGAAAGGTGCCGATGGTCAACTCGGCGGCCGAGCCGGGCACCAGCTGATAAAGTCGGTCGGCCATGCCGCGGGCGGCCTTGTTGGTGAAGGTGACCGCCATGATACGGCGCGGGCTGACCCCGCAGACCTTTATCAGATAGGCGATGCGGTGGGTGATAACCCGGGTTTTGCCGCTGCCGGGGCCGGCCAGAATGAGCACCGGCCCGCTGATTGTCTCGACGGCTTCCCGCTGGGCGGGATTAAGTTCGGAAAGTATATCCATCCTGAATAATTATAGCATTTCAGGATAGGGGGTGTCTTACCGGGGGCGCGCAAAAAGGACTGGGTCCCGGGCGTGCGGGCCCCAGTGATATCCAGCAATACTATTGCTCGCCGGGCTTACCGCCTGTCTGTGACACTTTATCAAAAATCGTGCTATCAGGCAGGCGGGAGGTTCATCTGGAGATGGGTCGCTCCGTCACCGGAGCCACCGTGCAGGTGCATCGTTTCATCCCCGGATCGAGAAACCTCTGGACAGCGTCCAGGGAGTCAGCTTCGACCAGATACCAAATTGTGTGATGCGACCAGGCGCCCCAGCGACCTTTGACGCTAACTTCCTGAGCGTTCTTGTCGATTAGTGCATCCACCCCGCCGGCATCTATGGGACAGGTCTCCGGTGTATGTGTCTGGGTAATCATGAATAGCATATTACTTTTACCTCCTTTTCGATTTATTATGCCCTCTAATGAAATTGGAAATTAACGACTAACCTTCCTGACTCGCAGGCTCCTCCGAAGCCCCCATCATCTTCCGTCACATCTCGGCGGGGCGGCAGCCTTCGCCGCCCAGGCGGGACATCATGCTCGACATCATTCCCGACATCATTCTGGGCATAGCCCGGGTGGCCCAGGCCATGAGCAAGCCGCCGCCGACGGCGCCCAGGGCGACGGCCAGCAGGTATTTCTTTCCTCCGGAACAACACTGCACCATCTTGACTCACCTCCTTGACGGAACGGTTATTAACCATATGTGGAGTGATTTATATCAGCGAACGAATAGCGAATAATTAGAGATGGCAACATACTCACCACCGGTTTCTACCCAGATGACGACGGTATAAACACCGTTTCCTTCACTGAGTATAACACTTATATCTGCTTCTATGATAAATAAACCGTCAGACCCAATATCCCATGTTTCCGCTATCACGTCAGTTGGCAATAAATCGATATAGAAAATATCAGGTGGAAGTGGTGGTAAAATAGTCCCGATATCTTCACCCCAACCATATGCGTAATCATAGGGTGGAGCATCAAGCTGCTCAGGAGTTAAATGTTGAGGTAACGGGTCATAATACAAATCAATATTCTCGATAGTACCGAGAGTTGCTTTACCAATCATTGATAAAGTGTTACCCGAAATATTTGGGGGTTCACTGAAATTAAGGTAATCCCCTTCAAACTGCTGCACCAAGTCCAGTCTTTCTGCGTCATAGGCTATTCCCAGATTTACTTTCTTATGCCATTTATCAAGGATAGTTCTCCGATGCCCTGGACTAGCCATAAGGCCTTTCTGTGCTTCCTCTAGTATTTCCTTCGGGTCAATTCTGTATGACGGGTCTTTACCACCAATCCAAATTGTCTCAGTGGAAAAGCCGTTCTCACTTTCGGAATTCACGCCACCCGCTAGTGTATACCTCATATATGGTTTTAAGCCGTCAAGTCCCCAATGTGATAAATATTTGTTGGCAAGTCTTTCTTCAGCATGTTTCTGGGCAGCAGTATTGCTTCCCAGTGTCACTGGCATTAGGCCGTTAGCCAACCTATCTCCATTAATCAGTTCAAGAGCATAGGCGACCAGTTCTTCATGTTGATAGACTGAGGGTTGTACTGGTGAGGCAGGAGTCGTTGCGGTAGCTGTGGGTTTTGTGGTTTCTGGGGCAGGAGTTGGTTCAACAGGCGCTGGTGTTAAAGCAGTACTTGGAGTTTCCGTCGAAGGGCTCTGAGGTAATGGTGCAGTAACTGCTGGTGGGGAGTTACTAGCTAAACCAGTTAAGAAGGTAGAAATCTGGCTCCCCCATGTCAACCAAACAACAAGGACTCCTAACATCAAAACAAAAACTACTGTAAACGTAATTATCCAACCGGGAACTATTGCAGATTCACTTTTAAGTTGATGTGCGGTTTTTCCAGACCGATGAGATTCGGTAGTAGAGCCATCTCCGGTGCCATAACTTGGAGTAGGAAATATCTTCACACATTTATTACATCTCCAAGTTCGTTCTCTTCGTTCACGGGTGATATTAGACGTACCACAAAAAGGACAAAGCCCCGCGTGACCGTCTCGATAGTATTTTACGTGCCCGTTTTCTCCAGAAAATTTACGTGGTTTCTTTAATGCCTGGGATTGCAAGCTAGATTCACAAGGTTTAGAAACTGGCCTAGATTTCAATTGTTTTTCTGTGAATATGCTCTTACATTTTATGTTAAGGCACTCGTATGTTTGGGTGTAAACGTTCCAGAATAATGACCGATGGGTACATTTAGGACAATCCAGTAACTCAGGTGTTTCGCCAGTATTCAAGTCTTCTTTCGGTTGCTCTAATAAGCACAATTGACAACCGAAATCTGCTCGATAATATCGTTTGTGTTTGTAGCAATATCGTAGCCCTTCTCTTTGATTTGCCCAGAAATCATCCTCTCGCTTTGGCATCGCAAATAGCCTTTAATCCCGCAAGTAGAAAGGCAGTATTATGTCCAGCGCCTCCATTATAGTCTTAATTAATGAGTTGTCAATGCTGCCAGAGGCAAGTTGATTTATGGAGCAGGAATATTTTATGCTGTAGACTGACCGGACG
>JACZSH010000102.1 GCA_022574315.1 Chloroflexota bacterium
GCCCGCCTCACCTTGTATACCTCCTTGAAATAGACGCCAACTCCCGGTCTCCCGAACTCTACGGCACACCCGGTTTCCCCTTCCTTGACGCGCCCGGTCAGTTCGTTTGTCTTCACTTACTGGGTACCTCTACCTCCATCACCGGTGGATTCATGGGGTATCTGAGGGTCGCTAAAGGCGCGGCGAAGTGTTCTTGGCCAGACCAGTTCATCGGCGGTTATGGCTCCGCTGGGGCAAATGTCGGGGTCGGGCTGAAAGCGGAGTTTGAAGAAAGCCAACACGCCCCGCAGGAAGCGCGTCGGTTGCTGAGGGAGGTTCTCCGTGCTCATCCCTCGGTAGCAGGCGTAGCACTCAACGCATGCTTCTTCATTTATCTCGGACAGACCGTCATCGGCGATGTATATCGCGCCCATCGGACAGATGGGAACGCAGTTGGCACATCCGATACATTTAGCTTTGTCTATGCGCACTTCACTTACCTCCCGGCCAGAATTATGATTTACCTGACATATCAGGCATTTTTGTTGACGTCCCCAGGATGCTCGTAATCACGGAAAACGACTGAGTATCCGTGTCAAGACAGGATAAAAAGGGGAAACAGACCGGTAACCGCCGTGTCCCTTCCTGGGTCTATTGTAAAGGAAGCTATGATTATTATATCACTTCTGTAATAAACTGCCCATATCGTAAATTCGGTTACTATCCGTCTCATCAGTGGTGAGTACGTTTTCGGCTATTTCTACTGGTTCCACAGTCCCTCTTCCCAACTACCTCCCCCTCTCTTTTCAGGGAGAGGGAGATACCGGGGGCGAGGTCATCATTTTGGTTTTATTTGTATTTGGTTGAACCCACTTGTCATTGCGAGGAGCGCCGCCCTGTCATTGCGAGGAGCGCAGCGACGAAGCAATCTCTAATATCGCTGAACAATTGATATAGATTGCTTTGCCTTCGGCTCGCAATGACATCACCAACCAAAACCGAATAATACCATCATTGTAAGGACTTGACAATAGCGACTCTTTTTATTATAATTGCTTTAACAAAGCAATATTTAAGTAGGCTGTGATGACACCACTGGATAACTATTATAACGTGATAGAGGTCAGCCGCCGCCTCAAGGTTCATCCGGAGACGGTAAAAAGGCTGTGCCGGCAGGGAGACTTGCCGGCCGACAAGATTCATAATACCTGGCTGATTAGCGGTGACATCCTGGACAACTTTGCCGGGACCTACAGCCCCAGACGGGGCGCCCGGAAAAAGCTGATTAAATAAAGGAGACCTGTAAGGTATCAACCTGAAATAATAAAGAGGACGGATTGGCCAATGAAAAATGGTAAAATCCTCCGTCTGCTGTCAATGAGTGTTCTCTTACCACTCCTGGCGGTAATGATTATTGGTGCGCCGGCGCTGGCGGCGCCACTTATTACCCTTTCTCCCGAAAACGGTGCCGCCGGGACGACGGTTACGGTAATCGGCGAAAATTTTGACTCTTATAAAGGTGATAGTATTTATGTTTTCTTTGATGGTGTGGAGATGATTGGCAGCCCGCTGACGGTTCCTGAGACCGGTACTTTCATCTTCCGTTTCAATATTCCCGACGAGGCTGAACCGGGCGGACATACCATCAGGGTTAAAAATGAGTTCACCACTCTGGCACTCTCCACCTTTACCGTCCCGGAGACTGAAATCAGCCTGGATACCCGGTCTGGAAATATCGGCGCCCGGGTGACCATTGAAGGCAAGGGATTTTCGGCGGATAAAGTGGTCACTTTCTTCTACGATAACGGGGTAAAAAAAATACTGGGTACGCAGCCGGCCGATTCCGCCGGCGAGTTTAGTTTCAGCTTTGACGTTCCGGAAAGCGTGGGCGGGCAGCACCAGGTAAGCGTCCAGAACACCGCCGGCAATTATGCCGAGGCAGATTTTGAGGTGATTCCCCTGATTGCTCTCGGGCGGACTTCCGGGGCTATCGATGAGATATTGACCGTATCCGGCAACGGTTTCGGCCACCGTACCGACGTTGCCGTCTACTTCAACAACGACGAGGTGGCTTTCGCCAAGACGGATGACAACGGCAACTTTATGATGGCCTCCTTCAACGTCCCGCCGCTGCCGCCCGGCAATTTCGATGTCAGGGTAGAAGACGATGATGGAAACACGGCTAAAGCCGCCTTTACTATCGTGGCTGGAGCCAGCCTTGATAAAGCGTCCGGCAGCGTTGGCACCGAGGTTCTGGTGGCGGGAACCGGTTTTGCCCCCGGTGGTGAGGTAATCGTTCGTTATGATGATGAGGCGCTGGTCACCATCACCGCAGATAGCGATGGCCGCTTTGAGGCTGCCTTCAAGATTCCGGTCAGCCGGTACGGGGAACATACTGTCGTCGTCACTGATGGTGTTACCACCCGCCAGCTCGCCTTTGTCATGGAAGAAGAATCACCGCCGGTGCCCGGACTGCGTCTGCCGGCCAATGCCAGTCAGGTAAAAGCCGGAGCTTACTTTGACTGGGCGAAAGTTACCGACGCCAGTTTGCCGGTGTCTTATCATTTTCAGGTCGCTTCGGATACCAGTTTCACCACTCTGGTACTGGATAAGAAAGGACTGGCTGATTCAGAGTATGCCCTGGCCGGTGCCGAAAAGCTGCCTGCCACCAGCCCCGGCTCCCCTTATTACTGGCGGGTGAAAGCGGCCGACAGCGCTGCCAATGAGAGCGCCTGGTCATCTCTTTGGTCCTTTTATGTGCCGGCGCCGCCGGCGCCGGGCCGGCTCCTTCCGGAGACTGGCATTAAAGCGGAATCTGAGGTATTATTTAAGTGGGAAAGAGTGAGCAGTCTCACCCCGCCGGTAACTTACCATCTCCAGGTTGCCTCGGATAAAAATTTCGCTTCTGTAGTCCTGGAAAAGCAGGGCATGATAAAATCCGAGTACACCCTGACTGAAGAGGAAAGCCTGTCCGCCGTCAAGAAGGAAGTTCCCTACTACTGGAGAGTCAGGGCTACTGACGGTGCCGGTAATGCCGGAGACTGGTCGGTACCCGGCTCGTTTTATATCGGGTTTAGCTTCCCTACCTGGCTTATCTTTGTTTTGATCGGCATCGCCGCTGTCGTTGTCGGTTTCATCGCCTTTTTACTGGGGAGAAGAACTGCTTACTATCAATCGGAATAATACTGACGAGTTGAAATTGGGGAGGAACAGCATGAAATACGCCAGAATAATACGGATATTATGTCTCGCCATCATTTTATCCGTCATGGTTTTCACCGTGCCGGTGGCGGCGCAGACCAGGTTTATCACCATTGGCCCGGCAGAAGGCAATATCGGCACCACCATCACCATTGTCGGTGAAGGTTTCACTAAGAGTTCCGAATCAACGGATAGATATGCCATTATCTATTTCTCCAGCCAGGAAGCCTCTACTCTGCATGACATTGACACGAAGGTTACTGCTTATAAAATCGTGGACTCGCTGGTTTACCTTGATTTACAGGGGGAGTTTACTACTACGGTCGAGGTGCCTACTAAACTTGACGACGGCGCTGATACGGAAGACGTGACCGTGGGTACTTACTATATCTATGTCTGTTACTACAACCTTACCTCCCCGCCCACCATTGCCACCAAAATCCGGTCCGCGGCTGAGTTTACCGTCACCGGTGGCGAGATTACGCTCGATTTTACCGAAGATCCGGTAGCCACCGAGGTGGAGATTACCGGTGTTGACTTCGTCAGCAATGCCAGCCTTACCGTTTTCTATGACGATGAGGAAATCAATATCCAGAGCGGAGATGATGATACCGACAGTAACGGTGAGTTTGTCTCCTCCATCCTCATCCCGGAAAGTACCGCCGGTGACCATACCGTCAAGGTGACCGTGTCCGGCAGCGAGGCGGAGGCTGTTTTTACCGTTGAGCCGGAGATAATCCTCAGCCCCACGTCCGGGGAAGCCGCCACCACGGTTAGCGTCAGCGGCACCGGTTTTGGCCGGCGGAGTGACCTTGTTATCTATTTTAACGGGGCCGGGTTGAAGACCCTGACTACGGATTCTGCGGGCAGCTTTGGCGCCAACTTTGACGTGCCCGAACTTGACGTCGGTATTTACGATGTCGAAGCTGAGGACGATGATAACAACCTGGATACATCCAAGTTCACCATCACCGTGCCTCCGCCCCCTACCCCCTCGGAACCCACTCCCTCCGAACCGGCCACTCCGGATTCGACAAAAACGCAAATTAACGTCGAAACCCCAGGCGGCGCTATCGGTGGCACCATCGCTTTCAGTGGGTCCGGCTTTGATGAAGGTGACATAATCGTTAAATACGATGGTGAGGAGGTCTATACCACTACTGCCAGCGCCAGCGGTCTTTTCGTGGCGCTGTTCCCGGCTCCGGTCAGTAAGGCGGGCACCCACACCATAACCGTCAGTGACGGCACCAATAGTGAGGAGTTTATCTTTACCGTGGAATCGCAGGCGCCGCCGGTGCCTTTACCGCTGCTGCCGGAGATGGGGGTTGAAGTGGTATGGCCGCTTACTTTCGACTGGAAGGAAGTCATCGATGCCAGTCAGCCGGTGACCTATACCCTGCAGGTAGCCACCAGTGACGACTTCGCGGCGGCTTCCGTTATCCTGGAAAAGGCAGAGCTAACCGCTTCGCAGTATGCGCTTACTCAAGTTGAAGAAGCCAAACTTTCCGGCCAGGAAACTCCTTATTACTGGCGGATAAGAGCTACGGACGGTGCCTCGAACGAGAGTGATTGGACCGGCGCCGGCCAGTTTCAGGTCCCCCAGCCCTTTAGCCTGCCCAGCTGGGCAATTTATACTCTGCTCGGACTCGGCGGGCTGGTGCTCTTTGCCGTCGGCTACTACCTCGGCCGCCGTACTGCTTATTACTAATCGGGATGAAGCAACTTTAACCCTCCTTCCCCTTCTCCCCCCACCGGGAGAGGGGGATTTTTTCTTGCTTAAAAACGTTCCTTTTTTGTATTGACAATCATCTAAATAGTCTTATAATTAGGCCGTACAATCTAACGTACGTACCAGATT
>JACZSH010000103.1 GCA_022574315.1 Chloroflexota bacterium
AACAATGGAGCAGGGAATATAATCACTTCCGGCCCCATAGCGCTCTCGGTTATCGGCCACCGGCTCCTGAAGCTAAACTATCTTTAACTCTAACTTAACAAGTGGTATCCTTTGTGGGGGCAGGCCACTCTGGCTTCCCGACGTAATGATAAGGTAACCGACTAAATTATGCGATAGTTCATTAGGTATTTCAGGCTAACGCGGCCGGGCATATTAGAAATACCGGAGGTTGACCATGTTAAGGAATAAAGTAAGGGAAGTTCTGGATGCGGGAGGTATGGCAATAGGGACGTGGGTTGAAATGAGGAACCCGGAAGCCTGTGAGGCAGCGGCTGCCTCCGGTTTTGATTTTATCGTCATGGACGGGGAGCATGGAAGTTTCGGTGTTGAGGGGGCTGTAGAATTAATCCGCGCCGTCGAAGCCGGCGGGTCAACACCAGTCCTGCGCCTGCCGGATGGTTCACCAACGGCAATACAAAAAGCTCTCGAGGCAGGCGCGGTTGGCATTTTTATATCGGAAGTCAGGACCGGTGAGGAAGCCAGACAAATCGTCCGAGCGACGAAGTACGCGCCGGCGGGCACCCGGGGCACCAGCCCGCACATACGGGCTACGATGCATGGCGCTCTCGACTGGAAGGAATATGCAGAGTGGATTGAAAAGAATGTTATGGTCTGGATGATGATTGAAAACACCGATGCCGTGAAAAACATTGACGCGATACTGGCTTCAGGAGTGGACGCGGTTTATCTCGGAGCTTTTGACCTCTCCATGTCCATGGGATTAAAGGGGAATTTTACTCATCCTGATGTGGTTAAAGCTCAAGACCAGGTTTTACAATCGGCTCTCAGCAAGGGCGTTGATGTGGCGATGAACCTGGATTTAGCCAGTCTGGGTGCCAGGACAGGTGAGGTCGCTCTAAAAGAGGCCGATACGCTTAGTCAGATAGCCCAGGATCGCGTTCCGTCTACCCCTGAAGAATTTCTGGAAGCAGCCAGGATATGGAGAGAAAAAGGCTGCCGCATCGGCACCATACTGACCGACCGCCAGATTCTCACCGATACTTACAGGAAGATTACCGCTAAACTCCAGGAACTGTAGTCGGAAGTGCTGGCTGGGCCAACTATATCACCAAATCACCCTTCGGCCTTATTAGAGGAAAGGTAGCATGATTAATAAAGCAAGAATTGGAATCACCAGAGACTTATTTGATAAAGATGGCAAATTTATCATTCCCGGTCCCGGATTGAAGTTATTCGATGATATACCAGAAGTTGAATACGAGATTTTCCCGGAGTCTTTACCTGAGATTATCCCGGAGCAGATAAAAGATTTCGACATGGTGATTGGGGCGTTACCCCGTTGGACGGAGCGCTCTCTGGTGGGGAACGAACGGCTTCTGGCGGTGCTTTTCACCGGGGTGGGCTACGACCGCATTGAAGTTCCAGCCCTGAACAAGACCGGAGTGATGCTGTGTATTGCCCCGGACGGAGTCCGCCGCCCCATGGCGGTTACCATCATCACTTTTATACTGGCTCTGGCGATGCGAATCTTCGAAAAAGATAAGCTGACTCGCGAGGGGAGGTGGGCGGAAAAAGCCAACTACCACGGAGTGGGCTTGACCGGGAGAACACTGGGGTCGATAGGCGTGGGTAACATCGGCCACGAGATGTTCATGCTGGCCAGGCCTTTCGGCATGAAACACATTGCCTGTGACCCTTACCTGACACAGGCAGCGGTGGACGACATCGGTGTCAAATTGACCGATATGGATACCGTGCTGGCTGAATCCGACTTTCTGAATATCAGCGTCCCGCTGAGTCAGAAGACCCACCATATGATCGGGGAAAAAGAACTGCGCAAGATGAAGAAGACGGCCTACCTCATAAATACCGCCCGCGGTCCCATCATCGATGAAACGGCCCTGATACGGGCTTTGCAGGAAGGGTGGATACGGGGGGCCGGGATTGATGTCTTTGAGCAAGAGCCGACCCCGCCGGATAATCCCCTGCTTAAGCTGGATAATGTCATCGTCGCTCCGCACGCCCTGGGACACACCGACGAACTTTTTATGGGTATCTGGGCGCAAAAAATGCGACAGGTCTCGCAGATTATGCGTAGTGAAGTACCGGAAGCTCTGGTTAACCGGGAAGTCCTTGATAAACCGGAGCTCCAGTCCAGGTTGAAAAAATTCCGGGCATCCCGTTAAGTAATGAATAGACCATTCAATGAACTGACCGGGGGCGGTGAATCGAGGATGCCCTCCCGCTAACACATGAAATCGCCACCTGAAACTTAATCAAGGAGGTCTCTGAGTTATGACTAAGACAGAACGTTCCGGAAAGGTTCAAACCGTGCTGGGGCTCATTGACAAGGAAAGTCTGGGAGTGACCCTGACACACGAGCACCTGCTGTTCGATGGTGAAGGCGTTTTCGCCAAACCCAAAGCCGCCAGCGAAAAAGAACTTGCCTATCAGAAAGTCAGTATCAGCAACTTGAGCTGGCTCCGCTATCATCCCTACGAAAACCTGGATAACGTGCTTTTTTTGAGCGAGCAGGAAGCGATTGATGAGGCTATGCTGTACAAGAAAGCGGGAGGCAGGACAATCGTCGACGTCACCCTCTCTGAAATCGGCCGTGACCCCCAGGCGCTGGCGCGTATTTCCCGGACTACCGGGCTGAACATTATTATGGGTTCAGGGTACTACACCGCACCCTGCCACACTCCGGATATGTCGGTGAAGACCGTAGAGGAGCTCACCGAGGAAATAGTAAGAGACGTAACCGAAGGCGTCGGTAATACCGGCGTACGCTCTGGCCTCATCGGTGAGATAGGCTGCTCATGGCCCATTCACGATAATGAAAAGAAAGCTCTGCGCGCCGCCGCCCGGGCTCAGCAGATAACCGGGGCCTGTCTCAGTGTCCATCCGGGACGCAATACTAAAGCTCCCTTTGAGGTTATTGAAATCCTGGGTGAAGCCGGCGCTGACCTCAGCCGGGTAATTATGTGTCATATCGATGCCCGGCTCCGAAACCATGACGAGCGCGTGAAGCTGGCCAGAACGGGCTGCTACCTGGAATATGACCTGTGGGGGTGGGAGGGACACTTTCCTTCCTACTGGACCGCGGACGACTTTATGGACCTGCCCAATGATACGCAGCGGATTTACGAAGTCCGCCAGCTTATCGAAGAAGGATACCTTAAACAGATTCTTTTCTCCCACGATATCTGCGCCAAGTCAAGGCGGGTATGTTACGGCGGCTGGGGGCTGCCTCACATCTTGAACTATGCCGTTCCCATGATGCTCCAGAGAGGCATAACCCGGGAGCAGATAGACACCATAATGGTGGAGAACCCAAAAAGGTTGCTCTGTTTTGTTTGATTTGGTCTACTCCGATGGTTTCGCTTATGTTGTTTGAATAAGACTTCGCCTTCTGTAAAACAAAGGGGATGAATATGGAAAAGAACGTTACTTATAATTTCAAGGAGAAAATACAGTCCGGTAAGAACGTATTCGGGCCGCTTATCGGCCCTTATCGTTTTCCCAGCAAGCGTTCCTAATTGAGTAAGAATGCAGGTAATTTCTATTTTTGGTCCTTAAAATTTGTGCAACGTTGTATAAACGCCTTCTTATTCACATAGTCAACGTAACACCCTACCTTTTAGCCTCAAAATTAGCGCCTGTGAAGTTAAATAAGAGGTAGGACAAGATGCTTTTGCTGATCTAAAAAGGTTCCTTTTTAGCTTGCACAATCTGAGGTTTTTAGACTCTAAAGGGTATTCTTTCTTTCCGTTCTGTCATCAGTGAGACAACCTGCCTCATTCTGATTAACCTCAGCCGAATTTGAATCTTGGTGGTGCCGGTGCGCCTGAGCTGGTTGAGGAACTGCTACCAAAGATAGAAAACATTCTTTACGCATCGCGAGTCCCGCATCCGGGGCACTCAGGCTCTTTCTCTTTCTCCTGAAGACTGCGGCGAATCTCAAATTTATCCTCACATTTTTTACACTTATATTCGTAAACTGGCATCTCTCTTTACTCCTTTCCAATCCGAAAACGAATCGTTACCCGGGCACTTTCAATTCCAGGGGCTGTCCGGGCGATTCTCACTTTCTTCATGACGTAAGGATGCCCGACAGATACTTCTTCGAATCCGTCACGGTTAAGATTGCGCAGTTCCACACCATATCGATGGGCGACCGCCGCCGTACCCGAAAGTTCGAAAGCTTCGTCCGTGCTGACGCTTTCACCAAAGTCGTAACCGGCGGCGGCGCCATCTCCGATGCTGACAGACTCTGGTCCTGATTCAAGGACCATTTTGGTAACCGCCTCGGTAATACGGCAATCAGTAACCAGTCCGGTCCCGGATGGCTCGGGTCGGAAGAGGTTAGGTTTAATCAGTACCCTGGAATGAGGGGTAATTATATCCTGAATGATTTGGGAGAAGATACTCCGGCCTCAATAGGGGCCACTACTGTATTATTATTGTCTGGTGATTCTAACGCAGTAAGAAAGAAACCACCCAATAGACAGCCTGTTTGGTTGTATCCTTGGACAGCAGAAAGACGTTATTCAAGAATCCTCGTAAAGCATATGGATAATATCGGTAAAATGATATTGGATATTTATCTACATCAAAAAAATCTTTACTTTTGATATGGTTCAAAAATCGTTGGTTGTTTTTAGTTTCTGTAATCGTAGTCATGTCTATGATGAATTCTCCTTTGGTAAACTCATCATTTTCTCTTATTAAACTTCCTTCTTTGATAGCAACGGTTCCTGTGTGCTTGATTCCTATTCTGGATGCTTCCCAGGTAAGCAATGAGTTTTCTGTATCAAGGATGTACTCCTCATTAACTGGTAAGGATAGTATAACTTGTCCTGTTACCGCTGGAACTTCAGCAGACTCTTTTGCACAGCCAACTAAAGCAATTAAAAGAATTGTTAATAATATGATTTT
>JACZSH010000013.1 GCA_022574315.1 Chloroflexota bacterium
GATGACGGCCAGCGGCAGGGATATACCCTTCCGAAAGATAACTGTCAGCGTCAGGGGAGAGCTGATTCCCGGATAATCAGCGCCATGCCGGGCGCAAACTGGGGGAAAGAATGGAGACTACCCGAAAAGTCCTGCTACAAGCCATGGAGGCTTATTTTAACGGAGATACCCGGCGCATAGACCACGCCCGCCAAGTAACCGAATACGCCGAGGAGCTGCTGGAGCCGGAGGGGGGCGATTATGCCGTGGTCATGGGGGCGGCTGTCCTGCACGATATCGGGATTCCCGAAGCGGCCAGAAAGTACGGCCGCACCACCGGCCGGTACCAGGAGATGGAGGGGCCACCCATCGCCCGGTCAATCCTGGCGGAACTGGGTTTTGCTACCGGACAGATTGAGGAAATTTGCGAAATCATCGCCCACCACCACAGTCCGGGGAAGATACTTACCCGTAACTTCTCGATACTCTACGATGCCGACTGGCTGGTAAACCTGAAAGATACCTACGATATCACCGACCGGAAGAAACTGGCCCGAATTATCGACCGGGTATTTTTAACCGCCAGCGGCCGGGAGAAAGCAAAGGAGATTTACCTACCGGACGGCGATTAGTCCTCCCGACTACAAAGCCCGGGCAACAATCTCCGCCACGTCAAGTACCCGTACTTTATCGTCCGCGTTTTTGTCTTTCAGTCCGTCCTCAAGCATGGTCATACAATATGGACAGCTGACACAGATGGTAGCCGGGTCTTTTTCCAGGGCCTGTTCGATACGGGCAACGTTAATCAGCTTACCAACGTGCTCTTCCATCCACATATGGCCCCCGCCACCGCCACAGCAAAATGACCGGGAATGATGGCGCTCCATTTCAATGGGTGCGCGTCCGGTAACAGAAGCCACGATTTCCCGCGGCGCTTCATAGATTTGATGGTAACGACCCAGATAGCAGGAATCATGGAAAACCACGTTTCCCAGGTCAACCGTATGGTTTAACTTCAGCCTGCTTTCTTTGAGCAGTCGGCTGATCAGTTCAGTGTGATGAACCACTTCCAGTTCCAGCCCGTACTGACGGTAATCGTCGTGAAAACTGCTGAAGCAGTGCGGACACTGGGTTATCATCCGGGTGATACCCTTTTCGGTAAAAAGCTTGATGTTCTCTTCCGCCATGCGGTCGAAAACAAACTCGTTGCCCAGTCGGCGCACGCTATCGCCGCAACAGAGTTCATCTCTGCCCAGGATACCCCAGGAAATACCGGCGGCATCCAGTATGCGGGCAATGGACCGGGTGGTCTCACGACTTCGGGCAGAGAGAGCACCGGCGCAGCCGATAAAAAAGAGGTATTCCGTCTTGCCCGCCTCAAAGGGACGGATGCTCATATCAGCCGTCCACTTGGTACGTTCCGCAGGGGCCATGCCCCAGGGATTGCTGCGCTGTTCCATATTCTCGAACAGGGTGGACAGGTCGTCCGGGAACCTGGCCTGCATCTCCACCAGGTGCCGCCGCATATCGATAATGCGGGGGTATTGCTCGATGAAAACCGGGCATTCCTCCACGCAGGCGCCGCAGGTGGTACATTCCCAGATAACCTCTTCGGAAACGCTGCCGACCTGACCGCCACCGATTAAGGGGAGAACCCGGTCAGTTTTATTTTTTATCTGTGAGCCGTTTTTCAACAAATTGGCTTTGATATCGTGGACGACCAGCCGCGGGTCAAGCGGCTTACCGGTAAAAGTAGCCGGACAGGCATCCGAGCAACGCCCGCACTCGGTGCAGGAATAGGAATCGAAAAGGTCTTTCCAGGTAAACTGTTCGACCCGCTCCACACCATAAGTATTACCGGCGGTGAACTCTTCCCGGGACTGGGTTTTAACATTATCCAGCCGGCGGAAATAGCAGTTGGGGATTGCCGTCAGGATGTGAAGGTGCTTGCTGTAAGGGAGGTAGTTCAAGAAACCGAGTAACACCAGGGCATGAAGCCACCAGAAAAAACCGGCGGCACCGACCAGGCTGTCAAGCGGAGCTCCCGACATAAAGGCGGCAGCCACCAGCGCAGACACGGGCATGAAGCGAGCGGCCGCCTCGGTTCCCTGAGCGATTTCACTGGCGTGGACGCCGAAAAAGGCAATCATAAGTACGGCCACCAGGGAAAGAATGACAAAAGAGTCTCGGCTCCGTGCCTCGATATGCGGCGGGGGCAAAAACAGGCGGCGGGAAAGCGCCACCAGCACCGCCAGTAAAGCCAGCAGCGAAGCCAGGTCAAAAATAAACGCCAGCGTATAATATAACCCGGTGGGCAATCGGGAGAGGCTGACGTAAGCCGGAAAAAGCCCGTGCAGTACAAATTCGGCGTTGGCTAAAAAAAGGATCAGGAAGGACCAGTAAAGGACAACATGATTGATACCGAAGGGTCGCCTCAGCACCCGCCGCTGGCCAAAAGCGTAAACCAGCGTATTTTTAAGGCGCTCACCGATTTTATCAAAGCGGTCTTCGTCCCTGCCCAGAGTTATTAAACGAAAACGACGGAAGCAGCTCCAGCCGAATAAGGCCGTGGCGGCGACAATGACGACGGCAAAAAGCACGATATCAGGCGACATGGCCGACTCCTGTCCAGCTGTCATGCTTACCCCGGTTATCCCCTCCTCTGGGTACGCATTTCCCGGATGCGGTTGGTAAGGGCCGGTATTATCTGAAGGACATCACCCACAATACCATAGTTAGCCACCTCGAAAATAGGCGCCTGCCGATCACGGTTTATGGCGACAATCACGTCCGAGTCCTGCATGCCGACCAGGTGCTGGATAGCGCCGCTGATGCCACAGGCAAAATAAATCTTGGGCCGGACCGTCTTACCCGTCTGGCCGACCTGACGTTCGGCCGGCATCCAGCCCGCTTCCACGGCACCGCGGGAACAGCCCACCACGCCATCAAGCTCGTCAGCCAGCTCCTGCAGGATATCAAAGTTTTCTTTGGCGCACATGCCCCGTCCCCCGGAAATAATCACCTCCGCCGCCGCCACGTCCACGTCGCCTTCTTTACGAGTGTCGATTATCTCCAGGACTTTAACGGCAAAATCGGCTTCTTTACCCGGTACGGTTTCGCGGATAATCTCTCCCCGGCGGGAAACGTCTCGCTGCGGTAAGGGCATCACGTGCGGTCGAACGGTAGACATCTGAGGTCGCGTGCTTTCGGTGAGAATGGTGGCCATGATATTGCCGCCGAAAGCGGGCCTGGTCTGTAACAAGAACCGCCTGTCGTCGATAGCCAGGCCGGTGCAATCGGCCGTCAAGCCGGTCTGCAGTTCGGTAGCCACAGCGCCGGCCAAATCCCTGCCCAGGCCGGTGGCACCCATAAGCACAATTTCCGGTTTATACTTTCGCACCAGATGGCAGATAGCCTTATAGTATGGCTCGGTGCGGTAATGGTGAAAAATGGGGTCATCAATAAGATAAGCCCGGGTTGCGCCGTAGCTAAACGACTCCTGACAGAGGTTTTCCACGCCACCGCCGATAACGACCGAGCAAAGCTCAACACCAAGCGTCCGGGCCAGTTCCGCTCCGATGCCAAGCAGTTCCCAGGAGACCTGGGCGGGTTCACCGGCGGTCTGCTCGATAAAGACCCAGACACCCCGGTATTCTTTCAGCCGGGCCAGTGTCTCGGCTGCCTCTTTGTCTATTTCTTCAACGGCGGGGGCGGCGGCTTTGGTGCGTGCCGCAATTTCAGCGAGAATTTTCTCTTCCTGGGGAGTATAGTAGATTTCCAGGGCGTCCACCGGGCAGACTTTAAGACACTTGCGGCAGCCACTGCACTTCTCCAGTATGATGACCGGCTCACCCTGGTCGTTCATTTCTATGGCGTCCTTGGGACAGGGCATCTGACAACGAGCACCGCAGGCAATACATTTGCCCTGAATAAGGCGGGCGACGCCGTGCGGCTTCTTAATTTTTTTCTCTTCGGCCATATTTTAAGACCTTTAAAGGGTTGGCTTTATCACGACTACAGGTAAAGGAGGTCCTTTTCGATCAGTTTGCCCAGCAGCAGTTGCGCCGCTTTTTCCGGTTCGTTGGCGCCGTCGCCCAATATCTCACCCCGGGCCCGTTCCGGTGAGAAAATCCGGCGCACCTGGGTGGCCGAGCCTTTGAGGCCGATGGTTGCCTCATCCAACCCCATCTTCTGGTTATCCCACAGAGTTATGGCGGCTTCCTCAGCCATCAGACGCATGGGCACCGTCGGATAGCGCAACCGGTTAATTTCCCGCGTCACGGTTATTAGCGCCGGCAAAGGCGCTTCAATCACTTCGTGCCGGCCTCTCAGTTTACGCCTGACCTTCACCTTTCTGGCCGGCAGGTCTACGTATTCAATACAGTCAACCAGGGTCAGCTGCGCATATCCCAATCGGGTGGCGATACCCGGCCCCACCTGAGCAGTGTCGCCATCGATAGTCTGCTGGCCACAAATCACCAGAGCCACCTCTTCTGCCTGAGAAAGACGCCGGATAGCCGAGGCCAGCACCATGCTGGTCGCCAGGGTATCGGCACCGCCAAAAGCACGGTCACTCAGGAGCACCGTTTGGTCAGCCCCCCGCGCCAGCGCTTTTCTCAGGGTAACTTCGGTATTGGGAGGGCCCATTGAAATCACGGTGGCGCGCAGACCGTATTTATCTTTGAGTCGGAGGCTCTCCTCCAGAGCGTGGACATCAAAAGGGTTGAGAATAAAGGGCACGCCCTCTCTTATCAGAGTGCCGGTATCCGGGTCAATCTTTACCTGAGTTGTATCCGGTACCTGCTTTATGCACGCGACTACAAGCATCGACCATTCCCCAAAAAAATATCCTCCATATTATTTTTCTTGAGTCCGTGTCCGGGCGTCAAGTCAACTGGAGGAATCGGCTTCAGTGAACGTCAGTCAATTTACCCAATTTTAGCAGTCCCGGTAGGCAAAGTCAAACTCCATTAAATCGATAACGATTATCATCCAATGACAATAGCCGGTTTTCCAGCCCAGATTCCTGGGGCAAATGCTTGAATAACATCCTAACTAGTGGTATAAAAGTATACGCAGGGGTCTTATTCGGGCAAAGATACGGAGGAAAGACCATGAACATCACCAAATACGAAGTACCCGTGGAAAAGCTGCGCTGGCACTGCGACCCGGCCATTTTCGATTTCGAATGCACCAAAGACCTGGCGCCATTGCGGGAGTTTATCGGCCAGGATAGGGCCATCCGGGCTATTGAATTCGGCCTGTCCATGAACCGGGACGGCTACAATATCTACGTTTCCGGGCTCACCGGGACCGGCAAGTCCTCAATCGTAAAAACCTATATTCAAAAGCTGGTCGAGAAGAAATTAGACCACCGCCTGGAGGACTGGTGCTATCTCTATAATTTCGGCGACCCCGACCGGCCGCAGGCGGTAAATCTGCCGCAGGGAAAGGGGAAGTCATTCAAGAACCAGATAGTCAATCTCCTGCAAAAACTGAAGGAAGAACTGACCAAAGCTTTTTCCAGCGAGGAGTACCTTAATCAGAAGAAAAAAGTGGTGGAGGAGAGCCAGACCAGGCAGCAGCAGCTTATTGAAGCGATGGCTGAAGAAGCGCAGCACCGGAGTTTCCAGCTTCAAATGACGACGGTGGGCCCTGCCCTGATTCCGTTGATTGAAGGCAAGCCTATCGCTCAAGCTGACTACCTGTCCCTGACCAAATCAAC
The DNA here is from genome assembly GCA_022574315.1 of Chloroflexota bacterium. GTDB lineage: Bacteria > Chloroflexota > Dehalococcoidia > Dehalococcoidales > RBG-16-60-22 > JACZSH01. The sequence goes on from JACZSH010000013.1 coordinate 5,705, forward strand.
ACGGAAAAAACTGGAGGCAAAACGCGCCGGACTATTAAAAAAGCTGCAGGCTACTTTTGAGAACTTGCGTGAACTGGAAAGCCAGACCGCCGAAAAACTGCGCAGTGCCGACCAGGAGATAGCCGACTTTACCATCTCCCGCCTCTTCAAGAACCTGCTGAGTGAATACAAAGAATCCGTGGCGATAATCAAGTATCTCCATGACCTCAAGTCGTTTACTATAAATAATCTCGACGTGTTTAAAAAGAAAGAAGAGCCACCGAACCTGGACCTTGGCATTTCCACCAGCCAAATCCTGGGCGGCCGTGACCCGTTTCTTCCTTTCCAGGTAAATGTCTATGTGGATAATAGCGCTACCACCGGACCGCCGGTAATTACCGAGCCCAATCCTAACTATTCCAACCTGTTCGGTAAGATTGAGCGGAGATTTCTCTTTGGCGGCTACCTCAGCGACCACACAATGCTCAAACCCGGAGCACTGCAAATGGCCAATGGTGGCTACCTGTTACTCAGCGCCAATGAGGTGCTGACCAACCCCGGCGTCTGGCCGGCCCTGAAGCGGGCAATCAAGACCAAAGAAGTTCGAATCGAAGACCCTTTCGAGCAATTCGGGCTTATCGCTCCCCAGGGACTAAGACCGCAGCCGATGCCGATAGATGTCAAGATAGTGCTTATCGGAGACGGCAGCCTTTACCAGTTATTGTCAATGTATGACGAGGATTTCTGGGAGATTTTCAAGGTCAAGGCTGATTTCAGTTTTGAGGTGGACAAGACGGCGGAGAACCTGAAATCTTTTGCCGCCTTCATCGCCGGGTGCTGCGAAGACTGCGAACTGCATCCTTTTGACCGTACCGGCGTCGCCCGGGTGGCGGAATACGCTTCCCGGATGGTAGCCGACCAGGAGAAGCTTTCCTCTCGCTTTGCCCAGATAAAGCAGCTGGTCGAAGAAGCCGAACACTGGGCGCGCCTGGAGGGAGCTTCACTGGTATTATCTGAGCACGTGGAGAAAGCGATTGAAGAGCGCCTCTTCCGACATAATTTACCGGACGTAAGAATCAGGGAGTTGATTGAGCGCGGTACCATTATGATTGATGTCGACGGAGAATCCGTGGGCCAGGTGAACGGACTCAGTGTCTACAACCTGGGTGACATATCTTTTGGTAAACCGTCACGCATTACCTGCAAGACTTTCCTGGGACGGGGCGGCGTTATCAATATTGAGAGAGAAGCGCAGCTCAGCGGCCGAATCCATGACAAGGGTGTTCTCATCCTCAGCGGCTACATGGGGTGGCAATTCGCCCAGGACACTCCCCTTTCACTGTCGGCCAGCCTGTGTTTTGAGCAGTCATACGAAGGTATTGACGGTGACAGCGCCTCTTCCACGGAACTTTACGCCCTGCTGTCCAGCCTGTCAGATGTGCCGCTCAGACAATACATCGCCATTACCGGCTCGGTCAACCAGAAAGGAGAAATCCAGCCCATCGGCGGCGTTAACCAGAAAATAGAGGGCTTTTTCCAGGTGTGCCAGGCGAAAGGTCTGAACGGGAAACAGGGCGTCATGATACCCCGCCAAAACCTGCGAAACCTGATGCTGAAACCAGAAGTGGTGGACGCCGTCAGGGAAGGTAAATTCCATATCTACTCGGTGGGCACCATTAATGAGGGCATAGAGGTCCTGACCGGGGTGAAGGCCGGGGAAAGGAAAAAAGACGGGACTTACGCTAAAGACAGCATTAATGACCGGGTAAATAAGAAATTAAAGGAAATGGCCACCAAACTGAAACGTTTTTCCACCCCTGCCGCCGACAGGGGAAAAGAGGCGCAAACTTAGGGGATTTTTCCCACCAGTCGCTTGCCCAGCTCAAAGGCTTGAGATAGTTCGGCGGGATGCTGTTTGATTTCCCCCCGGGCATCGACGCCACGAACTAACAACTGGTCAGCATACTCAACGGCAAAGGCTTTAAAAAAGTATTTAATGGTCAATATTGAGCCATCAAATAACTGCTGCCCCCGCGTCGCCCCAACGGCAATGAAGGCACCTTTACGAACGGAGACAGGCAGGTTTTTCAGGACATACCGCCGGGCCCACAGAGCCTGGCTGCGGTCGACGAGCGCTTTTAGCTGGGCGGAAAGTCCGTAAAAAAATATCGGGGAAGCAACAATAATACCATCAGCTGCCACGAGCCTGGGATAGATATCATCCATATCATCCCGGATAACGCAGTTACCGTCTTTCAGACAGCCGTAATACTCGCGGCAGGGAGTGATATCAAGTTTATCAACGATGATTTTCTCAACTTCGGCTCCCAGACTCCGGGCGCCGCGCAAAGCCTCATCCAGCAATAAGTCAGTGTTACTCTTTAGCCTCGGGCTGCCCATAATACCCAGAATTTTCAATCATACCTCCCGGAGGATACCGTTCCGTACCGTCAGCTTATTTCCCTCCCGGATACCATTGCCACTACCCCGGTTATTCTTTGCGCTTGATGAGAAGCCAGTTTTTCCCGCCAGTATGTATTAATACGTAACCCCCGGACAATTTTTCGCCGTTTAGAGTGAACTCCAGCAAATCAATCTCCGCCCGGTTAATCTCAAACGTCCCTTTATCCCATATCTCCACGGTACCGGCGCCGTACTCTCCTTCCGGGATTGTGCCGGCGAAATCCAGGTACTCAACCGGGTGGTCTTCAACGCGGACGGCCAAACGTCTTACTCCGGATTCCAGGGGAACACCTTTTGGCACCGCCCAGCTCCTGAGCACTCCTGCCATCTCCAGGCGAAAGTCGTAATGGAGGTTCCGCGCCTGATGCCGCTGGACGACAAAATGGGTTTTACCATCACTTTTCTCTTCACCAGCCGGTTCAGGAGTCCGGGTAAATTGCCGTTTTTGCCGGTATTCTTTAAGGTTCATACCACTCACCACCATGATAATTGAACCAGGTTGACGAGTGATATTATAGTCACCGTCAGCGAGCAAGTCAAGGACTTTTACGTATTGACATCCTGTACCGACGGGAATATACTACAACCTGCCACCGGTCACCAAAAGAGTAGAGAAATGTGACCTTCGTCATAGAATATGCTTGAAAGACGTGTTACAAAAAGGATGCAAGAGAATATAAAGGCCAAGAAAACGTGCCGAATCAGTACGGAGTTTAACCGGCTGACATAGGAGGAAAAGATGTACGAGAAGGTTTTAGTCCCACTGGATGGTTCTGCACTGGCCGAGTGTGTCCTACCTCACGTAGAAAATATTGTCAGGAGCGGCGGAGTACGAGATGTCGTTTTTATCCGCGTCACTGAACCTTCCTACATGCCCACCCGATATGCGGAAATCGGGCTTACCGAGGCGGATGTAAAAAGAATCGAGGCGGAAAGTGAAGCCGCCGCCCGGAGATACCTTGACGAGCTGGTGGGTCGGGTTAAATACGGTAAAGTAAATGTGAAAGCGGAGGTCCTGACCGGAAAGGCGGCGGATAGCCTGGCCGATTACGCCGTCAAGAATAAGGTAGACCTTATCATCATCGCCACCCACGGACGCTCCGGGATAAGCCGGTGGGTCTGGGGAAGCGTGGCTGACCGCATTCTCCATTCTTCCCGCGTGCCTATCCTGATGGTGCGTCCGCCGGGATGTGAACCGAAAGTTTATATCCCCGAACGAAAATAAATAAACCAGGGCAGGAGGCAGAGAAAAGATATGACTTACCGGGCAAAAGATTACAGTTACCTTATCGGCATAGATGGCTTCAGTGAAACGCTGCTGAAAAACCACTTCACCCTCTATCAGGGTTACGTAACCAATACCAACAAGCTCCACGAACTGCTGAGCGGCAAGGCAAAAGACCCGGCTAACCCGGAATACGCGGAGCTAAAGCGCCGGTTCGGTTTTGAGTTTAACGGGATGCGCCTGCACGAGTATTATTTTGAGAACCTGGTCTGTCCCACCGAAAAGCCGGAGGCGGTGGTCAAGCAGCTGACAGATGCCTGCGGCAGCTACGAAGCATGGGAAGAAGACTTCAAAGCCACCGGGAAGCTACGCGGTATCGGCTGGGTAATACTCTACCGGGATAATACCACCGGCTGGCTGTTCAACCAGTGGATAAACGAGCACGAAACCGGACACCTGGCGGGGTGCCAGCCCATCCTGGTGATGGACGTTTTTGAGCATGCCTTTATGACCGATTACGGCCTGAAGCGCGCCGACTATATCGAATCGTTTTTCAAGAATATAAACTGGGAAGTGGTGGAAAAGCGCCTGGGTTAAATCCGGCCTAATCCTGAAGGCACGAGTGGGGAAGAAGAGGTAAAGAAGGAGAGAATGATGAAGAGACCGCGTTATACCGGAGCCGGCCTGACCGGCATTATTATCGGGCTTGCTTTCTTACTGATAGGCCTGTTCGGGCTGGCATCATGCCAACCTGAGGCACCCGCACCAGCACCGGCGCCGGCACCCGTGCCCGGACCTTCCCCAACCACCGTGGAGGTGAAGATATCAGGATTCGCCTTCAAACCGGACACGTTCACCGTCTCGCCGGGGACCACGGTCACCTGGACGAACCTGGATGGACCACCCCATACCGTCACCACCCGGGAGACCGGGTATGACAGCGAGCGGTTATCCACCGGGGATACTTTCAGCTACACTTTCGAGCTGAGCGGTACCTACGAATACTACTGCACTATCCATCCTTCAATGACCGCCACGATTATCGTGGAGTAAGTCTGAAATAAGCACGTCCCACCGCCCTGTAAACGGACGGGGTGATTGGCGTAGGGAAATAACCTTGCGCCGCCGAAGAGAGGTAACGAATGTCCAGGGAAATTAATTTCATGGTCGCTGGGGAAGCCGGACAAGGCGTTCAATCGGTCGGTTTCTTACTGGCCAAGGCGTTCTCCAGGGGCGGTTTCCACGTCTTTGGCAACCAGGACTACGAGTCAAGAGTGAGGGGCGGCCATAATTTTTTCCGGGTGAGAGTAAAAGAAGGCCGGGTGAGGGCAATTAATGAAACGGTTGACGTGCTGCTGGCTCTTAATAAAGAAAGCATAGACCTTCACCGCCGGGAACTGGCCGATGGCGGCGTAGTAATCTTTGATAATGACAAGATAGCGACTCCCGCGGGCAACGGCAACCAACTGGGAGTGCCTCTGGAAAAGCTGGCGGAAAAAGAAGCCGGCGGCAAGCTGATGACGAACACGGTCGCCCTCGGGGCCGGACTGGGACTGACCGGATATGATTTTGAAATAGTGGCCGAACTCCTGCGGGAGCATTTTCCGGCGGCGGAAGTCGGCAAAAACAACGTCCGGGCGGCCCGGGCGGGTTACGATTATGCCCGGAATAACTTTGAAGGTAAATTTGACCACCAGCTCCACCCGGTCAGTGATATCCGGAGAATGCTGCTCACCGGCAATGAAGCCCTCACCCTGGGAGCGATTGCCGCCGGATGTAAATTTATGGCCGCCTACCCGATGACCCCGGCATCTTCCATCATGGAATATTTCGCCGCCAAAGCTGAAGACCTGGGACTGGTAATGGTGCCTGCCGAGGACGAAATATCCGCCATGAATATGATAGTCGGCGCCAGTTACGCCGGTGTCCGGGCGCTGACGGCCACCTCGGGAAGCGGTTTCTGCCTGATGGTAGAAGGGCTGGGGATGGCCGGCATCACCGAGACGCCGATTGTGGTCGTGGACGCCCAGCGTCCCGGTCCGGCGGTGGGCTTACCCACGCGGACAGAGCAGGGAGATCTTGAATTTGTGCTGCACGCCCATCACGGGGAGTTCCCCCGGGCGGTACTCGCCCCGGCCACAATCGAGGACGCTTTCTGGTCAACCGTCAAAGCATTCAATCTGGCCGACCGGTACCAGCTGCCGGTCATCATCCTGACCGACCAGCACCTGGCCAGTTCGTACGGCACGGTGGACAAGTTTGACATGGCTCAGGTAACCGTTGACCGGGGCGACCTGTTCACGGCAGGCAATGATAATGAAGCCGGTGAATACAAGCGGCACCGGATAACCAGGTCCGGAATCTCGCCGCGGGCTTTTCCCGGGCAAAGCCGCGCCCTGGTGATAACCGACACCGATGAGCATAATGAAGAGGGCCACCTGATTGAAGACGGCCCAACGAGGACCGCCCAGGTACAGAAACGCCTGCGGAAGCTGTTCAGTCTAAAGCAGGAAATCTCTCCTCCCGTTTTATACGGCCCCAAGCACGCGGAGACGACGCTCATCGGCTGGGGGAGCACCCGCGGCGCCATCAGCGAAGCGGTGGATATCCTGCGCCGGGAAGGCAGGGAAATTAATTCTCTGCATTTTAATGATCTGTGGCCCTTCCCCGGTGAAGAAGTCGCTGACGCCATGGACCGGGCGCACCATAGCTACGTGGTCGAGAACAACGCCACCGGACAGCTGGCCCGCCTGATTGCCCGGGAAACCGGGAAGAAAGCCAGCGGGCATATCCTCAAGTACGACGGACGTCCCTTCACGCCGGCTCAGATTGCCGCTAAAATAAGAGAGGGGAGGTGTGACGATGGTATCCATAGCTGATTACGCCGGTCTTAAACCCGCCTGGTGTCCCGGCTGCGGTGACTTTGGCATCCTGAAAGCGGTGAACCAGGCGCTGGTTGGACTTGAGCTTGAGCCCCACCAAGTGCTGATGGTCTCCGGTATCGGTCAAGCCGGAAAACTGCCGCATTACAGCCGGAGTAACCTGTTTAACTCTCTGCACGGCCGACCGGTGCCGCCGGCAATCGGCGCCAAGATAGCCAACGAGGAGCTGGTAGTCATCGTGGTGAGCGGCGACGGAGACGGCTACGGGGAGGGGGGGAACCATTTCATCCACGCCGCCCGCCGCAACCATAACCTTACCTATCTGATACACAATAACCAAGTCTATGGCCTGACCAAAGGCCAGGCCTCGCCGACCAGTGACACCGGTTACGTGACCCGGACGACTCCCCAGGGCGCCCCCACTTCGTTTAATCCCATGGCGGTGGCGATAGCCGCTGATACCAGCTTCGTCGCCAGAGGGTTCGCCGGTGACGTCGCCCATCTCGCCGACCTGATTAAAGCCGGGATTACCCACCAGGGATTCGCCCTCATCGATATTCTCCAGCCGTGTCCCACGTTCAACCGTAAAAACACCTATAACTGGTACCGGGAAAGGATTTACAAACTGGGAGCAGACTATGACCCGGCTGACAAGCTGGCCGCCTTTGCCAAAGCCCAGGAATGGGGAGACCGAATACCCATCGGGGTAATTTATCGAGCCGAGCGTCCTACTTTTGAAGAGCAGCTACCCGCCCTGAAAAACGGGCCACTGGTGAAGCAAAGACTGGAGCCGGTACAAGTAGCAAAACTGCTGAGCGAGTTTATCTAACAACCGGATAAGGAGGCGATGGAAAATGGTGGAACAACTTTGCCCGACATGCGGCTGTAGCATCGTCGAAGGGCACGAGAAAGAAGGAGTAATGTACTGCTGTGTGCCCTGTGCCACCGGGGAACAGTGCGAGTGCGGCTGCTGCGAAATCGTGGAAGAAGGGGCGGATGACTGAAATAATACGGGTCAGCACTTGAGGGGATGGCTGTCTAGCGGTATAATACGGTAAGTCTGCGGCCACCATCGGGCAGACAATAACGATACAACGGAGGCGAGCAGGATGAGTGACCGTGCGAAGCCACGCCTTACCGAAGCCGTTCGCGGGGCAGGCTGAGCTTGTAAAATAGGTCCGGGAGACCTCAAGAAAGCGTTGTCCGGTCTGCCTCTGAGCACCGACCCCAATCTCATCGCGGGGATGGAAAGAGCCGAGGACGCTGGCGTTTATAAACTGTCGGACGAACTGGCCATCATCCAGACGGTGGATTTCTTCACGCCTATCGTGGACGACCCCTACTGGTTCGGACAGATTGCCGCCGCCAACGCGCTGAGTGACGTCTACGCCATGGGCGGCAAACCGTTGACGGCATTGAACATCGTCTGTTTCCCGATAAAGACGATGGACATCTCGATATTGAAAGAAATCCTGGCCGGAGGAGTGGACAAGGTGCACGAGGCGGGAGTGGTACTGGTGGGAGGACACAGCGTGGAAGACCCGGAGCTTAAATACGGGCTTTCCATTACCGGCACGGTTCACCCCGGGAAAGTGGTGCTCAATACCGGCGCCAGGGTTGGCGACAGGTTAATCCTGACCAAGCCGCTGGGCACGGGAATAATCAGCACTGCCTTAAAGAACCAAAAAGCGGACGAGGCTACCGTAAACAGAGCCATGAAAAGCATGGCGGCCCTTAACCGGAAAGCCTCCGAGCTGATGCAGGAAACCGGTGTCAACGCCTGCACCGATATTACCGGTTTCGGGCTGCTCGGCCATGCCGCCGAGATGATTGAGGGCACCGACACCGGCATGGTGATAGATTCGGCCGCCGTTCCTGTCTTACCGAAAGCGCCAGAGCTTGCCGGGATGGGAATGACGCCGGGAGGACTGCAGCGTAACCGGGAGTTCCGGCAGGACATGGTTGAGATACCCGGGGAAGTCCCCGGTTACCTGGCGGACATTCTCTTTGACCCGCAGACGTCAGGGGGGCTGCTGATTGCCGTGGCGCCGGAAAAAGCGGACGCCCTGTTAGCCAGACTGCACGGGGCAGGCGTCGAGGAGGCAGCCGTCATCGGAGAGGTCGTCGCCACGCCGAAAGGTAAAATTACCGTAAGGTAAGGTTGACAAAAACAGGTCAGGTGGTTAAAGTAGGTACTACCAATCTACGGCGATTCATGGCAAGACCTGACACGAGCGTGAAGGAGGATAGATGAAAAAGGCACTTATGCTACTGGGAGCCATGGTACTGATAATGGCGCTGATACTACCCGGCTGCAGTAAGCCAGGCATCGTCGTCGGCTCCAAGATAGATACCGAAGGCGCCCTGCTTTCCCAGATGATAATCGCCATGCTGGAAGACAATGGCATCGAAGCGATTGATAAATCCGAGTTCGGGCCGACTTCGGTGGTACGCAAGGCGATTATAAGCGGCGAAATCGATATTTACCCGGAATACACCGGCAACGGCGCTTTCTTCTTTGACGAGGCGGATTCCGGGGTCTGGAAAGACGCCCGGCAGGGTTTCGAAAGAGTCAAGATGCTGGACCTGGCCGCCAACAACATCGTCTGGCTGAAATCAGCCCCGGCCAACAATACCTGGGCGATAGCGATACCGAAAACACTTTCCGAAAAAGAGGGCCTGTCCTCCCTTGACGATTTCGCAGCCTACATCAATAGCGGTGGTTATGTCAAGCTTATCGGCTCCGAGGAGTTCATAACCAGCCCGATGGCCATGCCGTCATTCCAGGAGGCCTACGGATTCAGTCTCACCCGGGACCAGCTGATAACACTGTCCGGCGGTAATACGGCGCAAACGGAAAAAGCCGCCGCCGAAGGTACCGACGGGGTAAACGCCGCCATGGCTTACGGCACGGACGGTTCGCTGGCCGCCCTGGGGCTGGTGGTGCTGAGCGACCCGAGGAACGTGCAACCGGTTTACGAGCCGGCGCCCATCGTCCGGAGAGAGGTTCTCGACCAGTACCCCGAGCTGGCGACGATTTTAAACCCGGTCTTCCAATCGCTCGACCTGGAGACGCTGCAGTCCCTCAACGCCAAGATTGCCTTTGAGGGACAGGCCGCCGCGGATGTAGCCCGTGACTACCTGACGGCCAAGGGGTTCTTAAAGTAGTTTTATCAGGGATTAAAGAGGAGATGGTCCGGCGCCTGGTCAACCGCAACAGCGTGGCGATTACCGGGGCTATTATCGGTCTCTTTTCACTCCCGTTCGGCTGGCTGACGCTAAAGTCGAGTCGGCTGGCGGCGGGGACGGGTTTAAACCTGTGGGAGGCGGTGGGCTGGGAAGGCGCCACCGTCCTTCTGGTGCTGTGGCATGCCTGCCTTATTCTCAGCCTGTCCGGAAAAAGCAGGCGGCGCTCCATCATCCTGGGCATAGCTGCCAACTCAATCCTGGTTATCACCTTCCTTTTCGCCGGGCTGGCGGCGAATCACCTGATTGAGCAAGCAGCCCCCTTTGCCCGTGTTTCGCTCAGCGCCGGTATCTGGATAACCCTTGCCGCCACCTACATCCTGATATTCGCCAGCCGCCAGAGACTTCAGGACTCACGCGCCTGGAGAAATCTCATTTCATGGGGCGGGCTGGTGATTGTAATCACCCTTTTATTTACCGGTTGGTTCAACGACCTCTCCATAGTGCAGGAATTCACCGGACGCGAGGCACGCTTCCAGCAGGAACTGCTGCAGCACATATTTCTCTTTGGCGGCAGCGTCACCGCCGGCACCCTGATTGGCATCCCGCTGGGCATCTGGGCGGTACGCAGCAAGCGTGCCGAAAAGCCGATATTTTTCATCGCCAACATTACCCAGACGATACCCAGCCTGGCGCTGTTCGGGCTGCTCATCGCCCCGCTTTCGGCGCTGTCCTTCGCCTTTCCCTTGCTCAGGGAAATCGGCATCCGGGGCGTAGGTCCGACCCCGGCTATTATCGCCCTGGTTATCTACTCCCTGCTGCCCATCGTCCGGAACACTTTTGTCAGCCTGCGCCAGCTTGACCCGGCAGTCATCGACGCGGGGTTAGGTATGGGAATGAACCGGCGGCAGGTATTTCGCCGGCTGGAAGTGCCCCTGGCGGCGCCACTCATCCTGGAAGGCGTCCGCATCGCCTCGGTACAATCGGTCGGCCTTACCGCGCTGGCGGCACTCATCGGTGCCGGAGGGCTGGGCTGGTTTGTTTTTCAAGGACTGGGACAGGCGGCGCCTGACCTTATTATCCTAGGAGCCATCCCGATTATCGTCCTTGCCCTGGTGGTGGACGCCGTGATGCGGACTTTGGTCAGGCTCGCCACGCCGAAAGGACTTGCCGGAGGAGAACCATGATACGTCTGGAGCACGTCACCAAGGTCTACGGGGAGACGGTGGCCGTCAATGACCTGTCCATCGAGATTGAAAAAGGCGAAGTCTGCATACTTATCGGCCCTTCCGGCTGCGGCAAAACCACCACACTGCGGGTGACGAACCGCCTTCTCGAACCGACGTCAGGGCACATTTTCATTGATGGCCGGGACATCTGCCAGATCAGACCGGAGCGGCTCCGTCGGTCGATTGGCTACGCCATCCAGAGCGTGGGCCTCTTCCCTCACCTGACCGTAGCGGCCAATATCGCCACCGTCCCGGAGCTGCTTCACTGGGGGAAAGACGACATCGCCCGTCGGGTTGAGGAACTGTTGATACTAGTCGGCCTCAACCCGGTAGAATACGCCTGGAAATACCCCAGCCAGCTTTCCGGCGGCGAAGCCCAGCGCATCGGCGTCGCCCGGGCACTGGCGGCCGATCCGCCAATACTGCTCATGGACGAGCCATTCGGAGCGGTAGACCCCCTTACCCGAGAACGACTCCAGGCCCAGTTCATCCGTATCCAGCAGGAACTGAAGAAGACGGTTATCATGGTCACGCATGACCTCGACGAAGCCATCCGTCTGGCAGACCGGATAGCCATTATGGAACTGGGCAGGCTGGTGCAGTACGACACGCCGGAAACGATACTCTCCAGACCGGCAAACAAGTTTGTCCATGACTTCGTCGGCACCGACCGTGCCCTGAAACGGCTGTCCCGCATCGGGATAGGGAACTTTATCCGCCCCTGTCCATCGGTAAAAACCAGTGACTCCATCAAAGAAGTGGCCGCCGCGATAGGAAGCCGCCGTTCGGTGTGGGTGGTCAACGATGAAGGCAGACCCATCGGGTGGATAGACCAGAGCCGCCTGTCAGAATCAGTTACTGCCCGGGAAACAATCTTCAGCGGGGATATCCATGAAATCGCCCTCACCAACCAGGCTACCCTGCGCGAAGCGCTTTCGCGGATGCTGGGGCAGGGCTTCAAAAGCATCCCGGTGGTTGACGATAAAGCACGTCTTATCGGCGAGATAACGCTGCATGACGTCGAGGCAGCCACCGCCGATGGGGAGGCATAACCGTTGAAAGAGCACCGGATGCGGCGCTGGGTCCTGCTGGCTTTATTCAGCGGGCTATTTATCGCCGTCATCAGCAGCACGGGGTTATGGGAAACGACACTCCGGTTTCTTTTCCCACAGGAAAGCCAGGTACTTCATCCCCGTGCCAGTTTAATCGTCCTGGTCATGGAACACCTGAGCCTGGTAGCCATCTCCAGCAGCCTCACGATACTAATCGGCCTGCCGATAGGGATATGGGTCACCCGTCCCGGCGGCCGTAACTTCCTGCCTTTAGTCACTGACCTCACCTCGTTCGGGCAGACCTTCCCGCCGGTGGCCGTGCTCGCCCTGGCCGTTCCCATGCTCGGTTTCGGCCTGCCGCCCACCATAGCCGCCCTCTTTCTGTACGGGCTGCTGCCCGTAGTGCGTAATACCATCGCCGGACTGAGCGCCGTACCACCCGGCTCGCTGGAGACCGCCTACGGCATGGGGATGAGCCAATGGCAGGCCCTGTTCCGGGTGGAAATCCCTTTATCGGCCAGAATCATCCTGGCCGGAGTGCGCACCTCGGTCGTCATCAACATCGGCACGGCCATGATAGGCGCCGTCATCGGGGCGGGGGGACTCGGTTCACCGATAATCGCCGGTCTGGTACAGGACAATCTCGCCTTTATACTGGAAGGAGCCATTCCGGCAGCGATGCTGGCCATCCTCGCCGACCAGCTGCTGGCCAATATCGAGGGGAGTTTCGCCTACCCGGGACAAAGCCCCTAGCGGTTTAGAGACCAGTCATACGGCTGAAAGACCATGCCTATTCTGTGGGCTTCTTTTCTCAGGAAATCTTTTTCCGGTCCATCGATAAGGTAACGCAGGATAAACTCAATTACCCCGGAGCGGCCGCCAAAGTCCGACTGGAACCACCGGAAGATGCGGGACAGGCTGACCTTAGCCGTCTCTGGACTGACCATCACACCACCCCCATTGACAAAGGTGCTGGCCGCCATCTCCAACTCCCCCTCAAGCTCTGAAGGATGGTAAACGGTGTTAATCGGACAGGAGCGGGAGGCACAAACCAAGGTAAAATGAAGGCGAACTTCTATAGGAACGATGGTCTGCCTGAGACGGGGGTCGCCGGGGCCGAACTGGGGCCAGGGGATAGCGGGATGACGCCGGTTACCGCGCAGAATGCCGTGCTCGATGTCGTCCGCGGAATAGCGGCAACCGCCTACGTCGTAGGCGATTTTCCGGAAAAATCCCTTACCGCCTTCCCATATCGTTGCCCTGATGCCAAGGGTTATTACGGCGTCAACAACCAGGCCGCTATAAATGTTAATCCAGAAGGCCAGCTTTTCC
>JACZSH010000104.1 GCA_022574315.1 Chloroflexota bacterium
TTCCGTTTTTTAGCAATGGTCTACCCGCAATGACCTGCCACAATAAAATTACCTCACCCCCATATTATCAAGTTGACTAAACCTCTGGGGCGCTTTCATGGCATCAAATCAGCCTAAATTAACCCGGCTAACCTGCCCATTTTTTTCATCAACCTCACTTGTTATTTGACTTTAGGTAGCACGTTCTCTATAATGGATTGTCTGTACTCTTGACTTTCTTTCACATATTTCCTACAATTAGCTTCGGATATATGCCCACATAGCTCAGTTGGTAGAGCACGTTCTTGGTAAGAACGGGGTCATCAGTTCGAATCTGATTGTGGGCTCGGATTAAACGGAGGTTGAAATGGCTAAACAGAAATTTGAGCGGACTAAACCACACGTCAACGTAGGTACCATCGGTCATGTTGACCACGGCAAGACTACCCTTACGTCGGCGATAACGCTGGTACTCTCCAAACAAGGGGGGGCTACCGGCTTCCGTGCTTTTGACAGCATCGATAACGCGCCGGAAGAAAAGGCGCGCGGGCTGACCATTGCCATCTCTCATATTGAATATGAGACAGAGAAACGGCATTACGCCCATATTGACTGTCCCGGGCACGCTGATTTTGTCAAGAACATGATTACCGGCGCCGCTCAGATGGATGGAGCCATACTGGTGGTGAGCGCTCCGGATGGCCCGATGCCTCAGACCAGAGAGCATGTATTGCTGGCACGCCAGGTGGAAGTTCCCTACATCGTGGTGGCGCTGAACAAGGTAGACGCCATGGAAGATGAGGAACTCCTGGAGCTGGTGGAAATAGAGGTCAGGGAACTGCTCAGCAAGTACAACTTCCCCGGCGACGACCTCCCGCTGGTACGGGTGAGTGCCCTGAAAGCCCTGGAATGCGGCTGCGGCAGCCGGGACTGCCAGTGGTGCGGCGGAATATTGAAGCTGATGGATGCGGTGGACGAATACATCCCGATCCCGGCACGACCCAAAGACCTGCCGTTCTTAATGCCGGTGGAGGATGTGTTCAGCATCAAGGGGCGGGGTACCGTGCCCACCGGCCGGGTGGAACGGGGCATCATCAGGGGCGGTGACGAGGTGGAACTGGTTGGCCTGCATCATGAGCCGCGTAAAGTGGTGGCGACCAGCCTGGAAATGTTCCACAAGATTCTGGACTATGCCGAGCCGGGTGATGCGGTGGGCGTTTTGCTCAGGGGTATTGAACGAGATGACATTGAGCGCGGCCAGGTACTGGCGGCGCCGGGTTCGATCAAACCGCATACCACAGCCGAAGCCGAAGTATACGTATTGACCAAGGACGAAGGCGGGCGGCATACTCCTTTCTTTAACGGCTACCGACCTCAATTCTATATCAGGACGACGGATGTAACCGGGTCTATTGAATTGCCCGAAGGGGTGGAGATGGTTATGCCCGGTGACAATATCACCTTGAAGATAAAGCTGATATATCCGGTGGCGATGGAAAAAGGTCTGCGTTTTGCAATTCGTGAGGGAGGTAGGACAGTGGGTGCCGGTACCGTTAGCGGCATCATTGAGTAAACCATGGCTAGAAAAGGTGAAGCGAGAAGTGTTATCCATCTGGCCTGTACCGAGTGCGGAGAGAGAACTTACACGACCAGCAAGAACCGGAGAAACGACCCCCAACGTTTGGAATTGAATAAATATTGTCCTCGCTGTCGGACGAGTAAGATTCACCGGGAGACAAAGTAAAGAGAAGCGGGTGACGCGATTGGGATTCTTGAAATGAGACAGCGTACGGCTCCGACCAGGAGAAGTAGATTTAGGTTCCGGTTTATCGGCGAAATCATCGGCGAACTGAGAAAGGTGGTCTGGCTCTCCAGGCGGGAGATTATCTACCTGTCAACTCTGGTGCTGGTGGTTTCCGTGGCGGCTGGGGTGATTCTAGGGGCGGTGGATTATGGTTTTTCAGCTCTCATCGAGGGGATTTTCCTGGGCAGTTAGTAACTCACCCGTCTTCCGGTTTGGAAGGCGCGGGTGATAGTCCCGGTCATTCAATTAAAGCAAGCAGCGAGGGTTATTTGTGGCGGAGAACGGAAGTAAATGGTTTGTAATTCATACCTACTCCGGGTATGAAGAACGGGTTAAGAAGAACCTGGAACAGCGCGTCAAGTCACTGGATTCGGGTAATGAAATCCGTCAGGTGGTGATACCCACCGAGGATGAAATAGAGGTTAAGAACGGTCAGCGACGGACGGTGACCAAAAAGATACTGCCCGGCTACGTCCTGGTCCAGATGAAGATGACGGATGTAAGCTGGGGCGTGGTGCGCAATACCCCCGGGGTGACCGGTTTCGTCGGCAGCGGCAACAAGCCGACGCCGCTGGAAGAGGACGAAGTCAGTAAAATATTGAGACAAATGGAGGAGGAAACCCCCAAGGTTAAGGTTGGTTTCCGCCGCGGCCAGAGTGTCCGGGTGACCGACGGCCCGTTTATTGATTTTGTCGGCATAGTGGATGATATTAACACCGGCAAGGGCAAGGTAAGGGTGCTTTTATCGTTGTTCGGGCAGGAAACGCCCGTGGAACTCGACTTTTTACAGGTAGAAAAGCTGTAATACTTTTCAGGGAGACAGGATGGCAAAGAAGATTAAAGCGATGGTCAAGCTGCAGATTCCGGCGGGGCAAGCCAACCCGGCACCACCGGTGGGGCCGGCTCTGGGCCAGCACGGAATAAACATCATGGGTTTTTGCAAAGAGTACAACGACCGTACTTCTTCGCAAGTCGGCTCGATCGTCCCGGTAGAAATAACCGTTTTTGAAGACAGGACGTTTACTTTTGTTACTAAAACACCGCCGGCGGCTGATTTATTGAAGAAGGCGATGGGCGTGGAAAAAGGGAGCGGCAGCGCCGGCCACCAGAGCGCGGGCACATTGTCCAGGACAAAGCTGCGTGAAATCGCCCAGGTCAAGGCCAAAGACCTGAGCGCCAATAGTATTGAACAGGCGGAGCGTATCATTGAAGGTACCGCCCGCAGTATGGGAATCAAGGTAGAATAGAGCGATGGTAAAACAGACGAAGAATACCAAGGAAGCCACCCGGTTAATCGACCGGACAAAGACGTATTCTCCGGAAGAAGCAATCGGGCTGGCCAAGAAAGCGGCGTTTGCCCGCTTTGATGAGACTGTCGAGCTTCATCTCCGCATGGGAGTTGATCCCCGGAACGCCACCCAGCAGGTACGCGGCGTAGCCCTGTTACCGCACGGACTGGGGAAGAAAATCAGGATACTCGTTTTTGCCCAGGGCGAGGGTGTAAAGATTGCCGAGACGGCCGGGGCGGACTACGTCGGTGGGGATGACCTGGTCAAGAAGATTGAGGCCGGCTGGCTGGAGTTTGATACTGCCATCGCCACTCCGGAGATGATGGCGAAGGTAGGCAAGCTGGGGAAAATCCTGGGGAGGCGCGGGCTTATGCCCAACCCCAAATCCGGCACCGTGGTGGCGGCGGCTGACCTGCCCCGGGTGATTGATGACTCCCGGAAAGGGCGGGTGGAATTCAAACTGGACCGGACGGCCATTATTCACGTGCCACTGGGGAAGGTGAGCTTTGGTGAGGACTTACTGATGGGTAACCTGACCGCTCTCATAGAGGCGGTGGTGAAGGCCAAGCCCAGCGGCGTCAAAGGTCAGTATGTGAAGACGGCTGTTTTGACGACCTCGATGGGGCCAGGAGTGAAACTCGACCTGAAACCGACTCTTTCTCTAAGTTCCAGCTAGCAGTGGTTTACTTTTCAGGGGAAAACCCGGTAAACTAGAGTAAAATCGAATACAGTCCTGAGACAGTGGGTGCCGTTACCGGCTTAAATGAAGTGCCTGCCGAGGAAAAATGAATCCAGTCAAAGGTGACCGGATTTTGAAGTCCTTGTGCAGCCGGCACAGGGATTTTTTTATCGGATAATCGGTTGTTATTTTGGGAGGTAGTAAGAAATGCCCAGGGAAAAGAAAGTTCAGATAATCGATGAGCTGCAAGCGGTTATTTCGGAATGCAGCACCGGCGTATTAACGGATTACCGCGGGCTGACGACGGCCGAGATTACCGCCTTACGCCGTGCTCTCACGAAATCAGATATTAAGTACCGGGTGGTCAAAAACACGCTGGCCAGGCTTGCCGCTGAGAAAGCGGGGAAGAATGAACTGGTCGGCCTTTTTGAGGGACCGGTGGCTATTGCCTTTGGCTATGGAGACGTCGTCGAACCGGCTAAAGCGCTGGTCGAACATATCCGCGCCACCAAAATAAGCCTGCGCATTACGGGAGGCTTCTTTGGCGACACGGTGCTTACCGCAGAGGAAGTGGAGACACTGGCAAAATTGCCGCCCAGAGAAATCTTGCTGGCCCAGGTACTTGGCGGCATACAGAGTCCCATCGTCATGTTATTAAGCTGTCTGGCAAGTCCCATGAGAGGGTTTATGGGCGTGCTACAAGCTAGAATTAATCAATTGGAGGAAGAGTAGAATGTTAGAAAATGATGTCGAAACCGTGAATGAGAGTGGTGCGGCAACAACTGAGACTGAACAGCAGCCACCCGCCGAACCGGAGGTAAAGAAAGCCAAGGCCTCTAGTTCGACTGCTGACAAGCCACCGGCTGCGGCCAAAAAGGCCGACAAAGCAAAGAAGGCAACCGCCATTGACGATATACTGGCTGCCATAAAGAGCATGACCGTGCTGGAACTATCCGAGTTAGTAAAGACCCTAGAGACCGAGCTCGGCGTTACTGCCGCTGCCCCGATGGTAGCTGCTGCCGCGGCAGCACCAACTGAAGCTGCGGCCCCAGAGGAAGAGCAGACAGAGTTCAACGTGATGCTGAAAGACATTGGTGCCAACAAGATTAGT
>JACZSH010000014.1 GCA_022574315.1 Chloroflexota bacterium
AATGGCTTGCCGGAATTGCACCAGCACTAACATGGAGATTATCGAACTAAAGGGCAAAGGCAATATTCAAACCTTTACTACCATCAATGTAGCTCCTTTGGGACGTGAAAATGAGGTCCCCTATACGATAGTGCTGGTTGAGCTCGATGAAGGTCCCTGGATAATGGGTAATTTAATCGAAATTGACCCCAGTAAAGCAACCATGGAGCTAATCGGCAAAAGCGTGAAGATGGGGCAGAGTAAAGTATTCCCCGGCGATAAATATTCCGCCGGTGATGGCGCCCGACCTCTCTTTAGCTTCGAGGCTTAGGGCTTGATTATTAGTGAACGGGATAATCGAGCCTTATCTCAATACTTCTGTAAATTGTGACTCAAGTCATAGTATTATCCAGTAGCATTTGCTATTATCACAGTATCTCAATGATGAATTTGTTTATTTCTTCTCTGAGTTAACCGTATCAATATGGAGAATTCTGAACAAGGCGGAGAGGAGCCGGGTAGATTGTGACCGTTGAAAAAAAGAAAAGAGCGATAAGCCGGTTGAAATCAATGTACCCGCTGCGGGCGCTGGTAGATGGCATGTATAAGAAAGCGGTTGAAGCCAGTAAGAATGGGGAGCCGGTAGCCTGGTGTATGGTTAACTGGTGGGCGGGTGACACTGTCCTCCAGGCAATGGGCGTACATACTGTCCACCCTGAGGACTATGGGGCTGTCTGTGCCGCTTTCGGCGCCGCTCAGCCTTATTTAGACCGCTCTGATTCAGAGGGCTTCCCCAGCCATATGTGCGGCTACGCCCGCAACTGCCTCGGCTATGCCGCCCTAATGCAAGACCTGGGGGAAATACCCCCGGAGGCACCGATGGCCGGAATGCCCAAACCAACTTTGCTGCTCGGTTCCGGCTATTTTTGTGATACCAGGTATAAGTGGTTTCAGGCGCTGGGGCGCTACCTGGATGCCCCGATGTGGGTGCTGGAGATGCCCCATCCGGGCGTGCCGGAGAGTCGAATCGAAGGCAACCGCGAGCATAACATCCGCTTCCTGGTGGAAGAACTGAGAGAACTCATCGGCTTCCTGGAAAAGCAGCTGGACAGGAAGATGGACTATGTCCGGCTCGGGGAAATTGTCGACGATACCATCGAGATGAACCGGGTCTGGCACGAAGTGAACGAACTGCGCAAGGCAAGACCCTGCCCGATGCACTCCCGCGACTTCTGGAGCAGTATGCCGGCTTCTCTCTATATGGCGTCCGACCCGAGGGTAACCGCCGGACTGTACCGGGATATGTATGACGAAGTGAAATCGAGGGTGGATAACCACACCGGGGCGGTGCCGGAGGAAAAATACCGGGTTGCTTTCGCCGAGTTGCCGCCGTGGCACAGCCTGGGCTTTTTCAACCAGTTGGCGGAGCGGGGCTGGAACTTTGTCATCGAAAGCTGGGCGTATCATCCGCCGAAGCCGGTGGATTTGAGCGGCCTGAGCGACCCTCTGGAGCGCATCGCCGGTCTGACCTACCAGTATTTTTCCGGCTATTTCGAGGACGCTTTCCAGGCCGGGGATGGGTGGGGCTATTTTGCCCATCCTTATCTCGAAATGGTCAGGGAATACCGGTGCGACGGGATTCTGCTGCATCCCCTGCTGACCTGCCGTACCGCCACCAACCACCTGACGGTGGTGCAGAACCAGCTCATGGAGCAGCTGAAAGTGCCCTCGCTGGTGGTGGAGGGGGACATCGTCGACCTCAACCTGTTTAACCCGGCGGAGGCGCTGCGCAAGGCGGAGACGTTCGAGGAGACGATGCAGCACTACCGGGCAGTGAGAAAAGAAGCGGGGTTCGACTGGTGATGGCAACGGGACTGAACCGGGTCGCCGAGATTTACGCTGACCGCGCCGCCAGGGTTACCGAACTAAAGGCGGGTGGGAAGAGAATCATCGGCTACCTCGATATTTTTCCGGTGGTGGAGATGCTGACGGCCCTCGACCTGGTGCCCTACCGGCTGCTGGGCGACCTGAATGAACCAATCACCCGGGCGGACGCCTATCTGCCCACGGTGGTCTGCCCGTTCCTGCGCAGCGTCATGGACCTGGGATTGAAAGGGAAGTACGATTTTCTGGACGGGGTGGTGTTTGCCCACGGCTGCGAGGTAAGCGAGAAGATGGCCCATATCTGGCGCACCTATCTCCACCCCCCCTACGCCCACTTTATCGATACGCCGCATACCACCCACCAGGCGGCCCGGAAGCAGCACCGGGAGCTGTTGAAGGACTTCCAGAAGACGCTGGAAGAGATGACCGGGCAGGAGCTTACCGCCGAAAAGCTGCGGGAGGCGGTCAATATTCACAATCGGCAGCGCGTCCTGGTGCGGGAATTATACGACCTGAGGAAACCCGACCCGCCGCTGATATCGGGTGCGGAAACCGTCCGGGTGATGGTGGCCGTGGCCAGCCTGCCGGTGACCGAGGGGAACGAACTCCTGGAACAGGTTATCGGCGAGATAAAAGGGCGTAAAGACGGGCCGGCGCCAAAACCGGCGCGGCTCATCGTCTGGGGCAGCATTATCGATAACACGGCGCTCGTCGACCTGGTGGAAAGCCTGGGGGCAAACGTGGTCATGGACGACACCACGGTGGGGAGCCGTGACTACTTCCCGCTGGTGGAGATTACCGACGACCCGCGGGACGGGCTGGCCGACCGCTACCTGGTGGCGCTGAGAAGCCCGCGTACCTTCCGGGAGACCGTGCCCGACGGGAACCGGAGGAAAGACTATATGGCTGACCTGGAGAGCCGGTTCGGCTACCTGAAAGACTACGCCCGGGAGTGGCAGGTCAACGGGGTGATATTGCAGGTGCTGAGGTACTGCGATATTCACGGTTACGAGGTGCCGGCACTGAAAGACTACCTGGAGAGTATCGGGCTGCCGGGTATTTACCTGGAGCATGACTACAGCAAGGTGGCCCTGGCGCAACTGAGGACGAGGGTGCAGGCGTTCCTGGAGATAATCGGCTAAGATTGATTGACCTCACCCCCGGTATCCCCCTCTCCTCGAACTTTGATGTCATTGCGAGGCGCGGAGCGACGAAGCAATCTCATATAAATAAGCCTGTCTTTTGAGATTGCTTCGCTTCGCTCGCAATGACAGGCCGGGGGGAGGGGGAAGAAAAAGAAAGAGGGGCTTTGCCCCTCTTAGACACCCCGCTTTCCGGTGTTTTTGACTCTCCCGGAGATATCGGCTAACCTATGAGTCAGGGATCTTTGAGTAACACATTGCCGATAAGATATTTTCAGAGGGACAGGCGGATTTGAAAGCGGAACCACTTTATTTTGCCGGTATCGACCTTGGCTCCACCATGACCAAGGTGGTGATTATTGACGCCGGAGAGCGGTTGCTGTCCCGGGTGGAAAGTCATACCGGCGCCGAGCACCGCCGCCTGGCCAACCGGGTAATGGAGGAAGCGCTGGCGCTGGCCGGACTGCCTTTCTCTGAAATAGCCTACGTGGTGGCGACGGGGTACGGTCGCATCAACGTTCCCTTTGCCGACCGCCAGATAACAGAGCTGACCTGCCATGCCCGGGGGGTGGCCAGTCTCTTTCCCGGCGTCAGGACGGCGCTGGATATCGGGGGGCAGGACGCCAAGGGGCTGAAGCTGAAAGACGGTAAACTGGTCGACTTCGTGATGAACGACAAGTGCGCCGCGGGGACCGGCCGGTTCCTGGAGGTCATCGCCCGGACGCTGGGGCTGGAACTGGCCGAACTGGGCAGCCTCTCTTTGAAATCGGCGAACCCGGTCAGCATCAGCAACACCTGCACCGTTTTTGCCCAGCAGGAAGTGACCACCCGTCTCTCGGACGGAGTCCCGCTGGAAGATATCGTGGCCGGACTTCACCAGGCCATCGCCAGTCGGGCGGTGGGTATGCTGAGGCAGCTGAAGATAGAACCGGAGGTGGTCTTTACCGGCGGGGTGGCTAAAAATAGCGGAGTGGTCAAGGCGGTGAGAGAAAACCTGGGTGGAGAAGTGTTAGTCCCCGACGACCCGCTGATAAGCGGGGCACTGGGGGCAGCCCTGCTGGGGCAGGACATTCTCCAGAAAGCGCAGGCAAAAGGGGAGACCGTCATCAGGCAGGAACGCCGATTGGCGGAGGCTACTTTTTTTCAGCAGACGTGATTTATGACGGCTTATTATCTGGGTATTGATATCGGGTCGAGGACGAGCAAAGGGGTGGTCACCGGGGATGGCAGGCTCCTGGCCTGCCACGTGCTTCCTTCCGGGGTGAACTACCGGGCGGCCGCCGAGAAATTGAGAGAGGCACTGCTGGGTAAAATAGGGTTGTCAGTGTCCGACATCGCGGCGACGGTGGCCACCGGACAGGGTGCGGGCAACGTCCCGTTCCCGAACGAGCCGGTTACCGATATTCGGTGCTGCGCCCGGGGCATAAACGGTGTCTTTCCAGCGGCGAGGACGATAATCGACGTGCAGGCGCAGTCCAGTCAGGTGATACGGTTGAACGGGAGCGGGCTGGTAACCGGTTTTGTAGTCAGCGAGAAATGCGCGGCGGGCAGCGGGCGCTTCATGGAAGTAATCGCTAACGTTCTCCAGGTTGAATTAAAAGACATCGGCCCCCTTTCCCTGAAATCGAAGAATCCGGTTGCCTTCAGTACCGGCTGCGCCGTTTTCGGGGAATCGGAAGCCGTTTCCCGGGTGGCCGAGGGCAGCGCCGTGGAGGATATCCTGGCCGGGGTGCACCAGGCGCTGGCCGATAAAATATCCGCCCTGGTCGACCGGGTGGGGATGGAGACGGACTGTGCCCTGAGCGGGGGCGGCGGTCTCGATACCGGGCTTATCAGGGCGGTGGAGGCAAAGCTGGGCGTACGGATGCTGGTGCCCCCACAGCCCCAGATAATCACCGCCCTGGGCGCCGCCATCATGGCCGAGGAGACCAGGGGAGGTCACTAGAGTTTAAGTGAGATGAAGTTCACCCTTGACGATATTCCCCCTTCTTCCGGCTAAGAGGAAGGGGGATGAGGCTGCCTCAAAGACCTGAAAAAGAGTGGGGCTAAATAATAATTTCCCGGGAGGTAATTTATGGCAGAGAATGAGCGGTCTCTCCTGGACAGGCTGGGAATAGATATCGGCGACACGTCCACGCACCGCAAGACGATTACGGAAAAAGATATCACCCAGTTTGCCGAGGTTTCCGGGGACTATAACCCGGTGCACCTGGACGAGGAATTTGCCCGCAAGACCCTGTTCGGCGGGCGGATTGCCCACGGGGTAATCGCCATATCGCTAATCTCGGCGGCGGTGGCCAAGTTCCCCGGCCTGGTTGTCCTGATTTCCCACTCCAGCCGATTCCTGAGGCCGGTGCGCATCGGGGATACGATAACGGCCACCGCCGAGGTAACCGGCAAGCGCCAGGACAAGGGAATCGTCCGCCTGAAAACAACCTGTGCCAACCAGGACGGGAAGCTGGTGGTGGAAGGGGAGACCGAGGTCAGGATTTACGCAGCCCCGGACTGAGCGGAGCTTTTTTTCTCGGCGACCGCCTTTTGGATACAGGAGACTATCTCTGCCCGGTCGGCGGCGAGGAAAGTGGCGCTGAAGCCCAGTTCCTTGAGCCGGGCCATGTTGTGGGGTGGGAATATACCCCCGAGCAGGAAGACGGTGCTTTCCTTTATCCCCTTTTCTGCAGCGCTTTTCATGAGGTCGGCACCGAGCGCCAGCTCTCCACCGCAGTAGGTACTGATGCCGACGACGTCGGCGTCTTCCTGGATGGCGGTCTCGATTATCCGCTCCGGTAAATCGTTGCCGATTAAGACGACCTCCATCCCGGCATCTTTAAGCATGCCAGCCACGGTGATTATGCCCCGGTTATGCGATTCCAGGGGGAACTGGGCCAAGAGCACCTTTATTTTACTCTTTCTCTGAGCCATATTAGCTTGACCTCTCGCTTATTAGCCGTAAATGGGTGGTTTCCAGGCGCCGAAGGCGGCTATGAAAACACGGCGCATTTCGCCCTCGGTGGCGTCCGCCCGGGCACATTCCAGGGTATACTGCATCACGTTATCGCCGCGCCGGCAGGCATCTTTAAGGGCGGCCAGGCAGCGGTTTACCTTCTCGTTGTCCCGTTGCTGTCTCAGCCTGGCCAGCTTGTCACGCATCTGCCGGGCGATATTTTCATCGAACTCGTGGACCCGCACGTCGGGCATCTTCAAATTGGGATCGCGGTGGTAATTGCGGCCAACCACTTTAATCTCACCGCTTTCAATCATCTTTTGCTCGCGCTCGATGTGCCGGACGACCTTGCGGTGAAGCCAGCCGCTGGCGACCACCTCCACGATGCCGCCCAGGCGCTCAATTTCATCCACCTCGTCCAGGATTCTGGCCTCGATTTCATTGGTCAGCGATTCCACATAGAAAGAACCGCCCAATGGGTCGACCACCTGGGTGACCTGCGTCTCGGCCTCGATAATCTGCTGGGTGCGCAGGGAGAGCAGAGAAGCTTCCTCGGAGGGGACGGAGTAAGCTTCGTCATAGGAGTCCACGTGCAGCGACTGGGCACCGCCGAGCACGGCGGCCAGGGCCTGGTAAGCCGATCGTATCACGTTGTTCATCGGCTCTTCACGGGTCAGGGAGACTCCCGAGGTCTGCACGTGGCACCTCATCCACATTGAGCGCGGCTTTTTGGCCTCAAACCGGTACTTCATTATCTTATACCACAGCCGTCTCACCGCCCGGATACGGGCCACCTCTTCAAAGAAATCATTGGCCGGCGCCCAGAAGAAAGCCAGCCTCTCGGCAATCCAGTCGATGTCGTGGCCCCGGCGGGCCATTTCGGTGAGAATGGCGATGCCGTTGGACAGGGCGACGGCCATCTCGGTGACGCCGGAAGTGCCCCATTCCCGCAGGTTATATCCGTTCAGGGTGACGTAGTTCCACTGGGGCACGTTCTTCCGGATGAACTCGATGTTGTCGCACTGTATCCTGAAATCGTCCCGGGGCGGGATATACTCGGAAGCGCTGCGCACCAGGCTTTCCATGATAAAATCGTTCTGCACGCTGCCGGCGAGCCTGTCCCAGGGGACGCCCCGGCGCTCGGCCATAACCAGGTACATCGGGAAGGTAATGGCCGTGTTTCGCGGGTAGTGGGTGACGATGGAAGCACTAACTTTATCGATGGGAATGTCTTGGCAGATTGCCTCCATGTCCGCTACGCAGTCGATAGGCACGCCCACGGTGGCTACCTGTCCCCTGGCTTCCGGTTCGTCGGAGTCAAACATCTGCACCGTGGCCAGGTCGAGCGCCCAGTTGGTGCCGGTAGCCCCGTGCTCGAGGAGGGTTTTCATTCTTTTGTTGCATTCATCCGGAGAACCGGCGCCGAAGAGCTGGCGCATGGTGAAAGTGCGACCGCGGTAGACATTGGGGTGGATGCCGCGGGTGTAAGGCTCTTCTCCGGAAAAGCCCAAATCCTGCTGATAGTCAAGCCCGGCGTTATTGAGCGGGGTGTAAATCAGCTCCCGGGGTATCTCCGAACCGAGCATGGTGTGAGGCGTGACCGTCCAGTGCTGCCGGTCCTGCTCCCGGACGACGGTGTTTTTCCACCGCTCAAACTCGGCAGATATGTTTTTTATCGCTTCCGGATTGTAGAGAGGCACGCGCTCACTGGCGGCCGTTTTTTCCTCAAGAATTTGCCGGGTCGTTTTTTGGCTGTTCATAGTTTTACCCTCTCTGGCCCTGTTTCGCCGGTCATCAGCAAGGCCACCGTTTTGGTGGCCAGTAACCGGCTCATTTATTTTATCCTTCCCGGATAATCTGGCGGGCGATGGTCATCCGCTGCATCTCGGAGGTACCCTCGTAGATTTCAGTGATTTTAGCATCGCGGAAATAGCGCTCCAGGGGATATTCCTTGCTGTAACCGTAGCCGCCGTGTATCTGGATGGCCTTGGTGGTCACCGACATGGCGGTTTCGGCGGCGAAGACCTTGGCCATGGCGGCCTCCTTGATGAAGGGCTGGTCGTCGTCCTGGAGGCAGGCGGCGCGGTAGGTCAACATCCGGGCGGCGTCAATCCCGGTGGCCATATCGGCCAGCATCCACTGAATTGCCTGAAAGCTGGCTATGGGCTGGCCGAACTGCTGGCGTTCTCTGGCATAGGACAGGGATTTTTCGTAAGCGGCCTGGGCGATGCCCAGCGCCTGGGCGGCGACGATTACCCGGCTCTCGTCGATGGCGTTGAGGGCTATTTTGAACCCGTCGCCCTCGTTACCGAGTCGGTTTTCCACGGGTACGTAGCAGTCCTCGAAGACCAGTTCCACGGTGGAGGAAGCCCGTATCCCCATCTTGTTCTCGTGCTTGCCCACCGAAAAACCGGGACTGCCTTTCTCGACGACGAAGGCGGTGATGCCCCGGTGGCGCAGGGACTTGTCCAGGGTGGCGAAGACCAGTATGATGTCGGCCTCGGCGCCGTTGGTGATAAAAATCTTGTTCCCGTTGAGCACGTACCCGCCGTCTTGAGGGGTGGCGGTGGTCTCCATGGCGGCCGGGTCGCTGCCGGCACCGGTCTCGGTCAGGGCGAAGCAGGACAGTTTCTCACCGCCGGCCAGCGGCGGAACGAGGCGGCGTCGCTGCTCTTCGTTGCCGAAGTGATAGAGCGGCTGGGAGGCCAGCCCGGTGGTCACCAGGTAGATGGTGGAGGTGGCCGCGCAGACGCGGGCCATTTCTTCGACGGCGATGGCGAAGCTCAACATGCCGCCGCCCATGCCGCCGTATTCTTCGGGGAAGGGGATACCCATCAGGCCGAGGGCGGCCATTTTGCGGATGCTTTCCGCCGGGAAGACGGCTTCTTCATCTATCCGCGCCGCGATTGGTTCCAGTTCCTTCTCGGCAAAGTCCCGCACCATGGTCCGGAGCATTTTCTGTTCTTCGTTTAACGTGAAATCCATTTTCTCCTCCCGGCGAACCGGCTACTTGTCATCGTGCCGCCGGCACAGGTCACCGGCCAGTCGGCTGGTTATTTCCCGGGTGGCGGAGAGGGGGTCGGTTTTCCCCTCTGACAGGGCATCGACGAAATTTTCCAGGTAATCGCCTTTATCGATATCGTGGATATAATCCTTGAGGTAACTTTCCAGCGTCTCCATGAGTTCCAGTTTTACCCGGGCTTTGCGGCGTTTGGCCAGCTCACCATGGGCGGTGAGGTGTTCCCGGTGGCGGAAGATTTCGGCAGCCAGCTCAACGGTGCCCCGGTCGTAGATGGCTTCGGTGAGGACGATGCCGGGCTGCCAGGTACCGGCAGATTGAGTTTTCATCATGAGCATGGTCTCCAGGTTGGTTTTCAGTGCGTCGGCACCGCCGCGGTCGGCCTTGTTGATGACGAAGATATCGGCCGCTTCCAGGATGCCGGCTTTCATCATCTGGATTTCATCGCCGGCACCGGGCATCAGGACGACGACGGTGCTGTCGGCGGCCCGGGTGATGTCAATCTCTATCTGCCCCGAACCGACTGTTTCCACCAGGATGATGTCCTTGCCCAGGGCGTCCATGACGCGGATGACGCCGAGGGTTGCCCGGGCCAGCCCGCCGACCCAGCCCCGCGTGGCCAGGCTGCGGATAAAGACGCCTTTATCGGCGCCGTGCTCCTGCATCCGGATCCGGTCACCCAGAATCGCCCCGCCGGTGAAGGCGCTGGTGGGGTCGACGGCGATGACACCCACCGTCATGGCTTGCGTCCTGAAATGACCGATGAGATTGCTGGTGAGGGTGCTCTTGCCGGCGCCCGGAGAGCCGGTGATGCCGACGACATAGGCTTTACCGGTATGGGGATAAAGGTGGCTCATCTCGTCGAGGGCATCCGGTGTTTCGTCCTCAAGGCCGCTGATGAGCCGGGCGGCGGCGGAAACGTCGCCGGCGAGTATTTTTTTGGTTAATCCCATTTTCGTTTCAATTTTGGCGCGCACCACGATTACCGTCGGAGACAGGCAAATCAAATTATAGACCACACCGCCGGGGCAAATCAACTACCGACTTTTTCCATCACTTTTTCGGTTATCGCGGACATTGTTTCGCCGGCTTTCGCCCGGAGCAGGACGACGGCATCGCGGTCGAAGGGGGTGGGGCTGAGATTGATGATGACCAGACTGGCGCCAGCTTCAACAGCGTAAGCGGGCAGATAGGCAGCCGGGTAAACTGCCAGCGTGGAGCCGATGACGATAAGCAGGTCGCATTCCCGGGAGCGGGCGGTGGCTTCCCGGAGCACCGCTTCCGGTAGCGCTTCGCCGAACATGACAATATCCGGCTTCAGAATACCGCCACATGTCTCGCATTCGGGAATTTCCTCTCCGCTGTCCAGTCGGGCCTTGATTTGCATCATTGAATAGTGCCGGCCACATTTCAGGCACGACACCGACTGCATATTGCCGTGGAGTTCGAGTACCTTGTCAGCCGGCACGCCCGCCTGCCGGTGCAGGTTATCTATATTCTGGGTGATGACGCAGTCCAGCTTGCCCAGCCGGTCAAGCTCGGCGATGGCGAAATGGGCGGGATTGGGTTTGGCATCTTCGGCCATACGTCCTCCCCAGAGCAGCTGCCAGTGTTTTCTCCGGGACTCGCGGTGGCTGACGAACTTCTGGTAGGTGAAGTCGGCCGGGTCGAGCCGTTCCCAGATGCCGCCCGGGCTGCGGAAATCAGGGATGCCCGATTCGGTGCTGATGCCGGCACCGGTGAAGAAGACAACTTTAGCGGAGTTGACGATAAGCTCGGCCGTCCGTTCGGTCAGGTCTTCCAGGTCTTGATTATCCATGGTACGCTTACAGATTATGCGCCAGCGGCGGGTAAGTTTCAAGGTAAAACCAGCCGCGCCGGAGGCTGCCTGAGCTTGATAAAAACAGTAGCGAGTAGTATAGTTTAACGGATGTATCTTCAAGTGGTGGCGGGTTTGGAATTGTCTATCGAGCCCAGCGTTTCAACACTATTGGCCAGGGTTAGCCGTTTTCTCTCCGGACAGGGAATAAAAGCCTACCTGACGGGCGGTTTTGTGCGTGATTGGCTGATGGAGCGGGAGGCGGGAGACATCGATATCGCCGTCGCCGGTGACGCGCTGGAGACGGCACAAAGTTTAACGGCAGAATTGGGTGGCCGTTACGTCCCGCTGGACGAGACAAACCGGATAGCCAGGGTGGTGCTCAATGACGAGGCGACCCCATCCGGTGAAAAACTAATGCTCGATTTCACCTCCTTCAAGGGCGGCATTGAAGACGACCTGGGGCGGCGTGATTTCACCATAAACGCGATAGCGATAGACATTTAGGAGTTTGTGCGCCAGCCCCAATCCCCGGCGCTGATTGACCCCTTTCACGGGCGAGACGACCTGGCGGCTAAGCTAATCCGGGTGGTTTCGGCAGAGGCTTTCCAATTGGACCCGGTACGACTGCTGCGGGCGGTGCGCCTGGCATCCGAACTTGATTTCAGTATCGATAAAGAGACGGAAGCCCGGCTCCGGCAGTCCGCCGGCTTAATCGGCGATGTCGCCGGCGAGCGGGTCAGGGAAGAACTGCTCAGGCGGCTGGCAAAGCCGAGGGCAGGCCGGTTCCTGGCTTATCTCGACGAGGTTGGTCTGCTCACGGCCATGATTCCGGAGCTGGCCCTGGCGGTAGATGTCGTGCAGCCCAAAGAGCATTTTTGGAGCGTCCTGGCGCATTCGATTAAAACGGTGGACGCCGTTGAGTTCCTGCTCCGGCAGGGGGAATGGGAGTACGCCGATGATGCCGTCCTGGCGGCGGTGCCGTGGACAGACGAACTGGCGGAGCACTTCAATCGGGAAGTCAGCCACGGCAGCACCCGGGGCGCCATGCTCAAACTGACGGCACTGCTGCATGACATCGCCAAGCCGCAGACCAAAGCTTACGATGAGACGGGGCGGATGCGTTTCCTGGGGCACCCCCAGGCAGGGGCGGAGATGGCGGCCGATATTCTGGGAAGGTTACGTTTCAGCAGCAAAGAAATAAAATTAGTTGAATTGCTGGTGGAGAACCATCTCCGGCCGACACAGATGAGCCAGCAGGGGCTGCCGTCCCACCGGGCAATTTACCGCTATTTCCGGGATACCGGGGAGGCGGGAATCGATATTTTTTTCCTGAGCCTGGCGGACCACCTGGCGACACGGGGGCCGAACCTGGAAATGGCGGGGTGGCAGGAACACGCGGCCACGGTGAGTTACGTGCTGGGTCGGCGTTTTGAAGAAGAAACCCTGACCAGGCCGCCCAAATTAGTTGATGGGTATGATATAATGGAGTGTTTTAGCCTGAAACCGGGACCCCGCATCGGAGAAATGCTGGAAGTGGTGCGTGAAGCGCAGGCGGGGGGAGAGGTATCCACCAGGGAAGAAGCCCTGGCTTATCTGGAGCGACTCCCGGCGTCATCCCTTTCCGGAGATGAGCAAAATTCGGGTAGTAGATAGATAGATAATGCGGAAAAACTTACTGGTACTGATAATAATACTGGCCATTTTCGGGTTTTCCGTCAGTACCCTGCTGACCCC
Organism: Chloroflexota bacterium; assembly: GCA_022574315.1. Taxonomy (GTDB): domain Bacteria; phylum Chloroflexota; class Dehalococcoidia; order Dehalococcoidales; family RBG-16-60-22; genus JACZSH01. Next base: position 12,525 of record JACZSH010000014.1, read on the forward strand.
TATGTTTGGCCGGGAGGCAATGCGGCTGGGTCTTGACCTGCAGGGCGGTATCCACATGGTCTACCAGGCCGACTTTTCGGCCATTGAACCAGGTGCGGAAGAGGAAGCAATTGACGGCGCCATTGCCGTCATTGAGAAGAGAATCAACGTTCTCGGTGTCACCGAACCGGTCATTCAGAAACAGGGTACCGACCGTATCCTGGTGGAGCTGCCCGGCATCGTCGAGGCGGAGAAAGCCAAGCGATTGATCGGTCAGACGGCGCTGCTTGAGTTCCGTGAGTTGACGGAGGATGGGGAATGGGTGCCGGCGACGGGCCGCATCGGTGGGGAGGAGAAGGCACTGACCAGCGCTTATTTCAACGAGAACACCTATGTCAGTACCGGTAATTTCGGCGAAATACTGCTCATTTTCGAGTGGAACAAAGAAGGCAGCCAGTTATCCGGGGAAATTACGGGTGGTATGATTGGCGAACCGCTGGGCATTTTCCTGAGCGGTGAGCCGCTGCGGGGGGATGAAGGGCAGCCGATTGCGCCCATCGTGCGCTCCAAGATTACCGACCGGGGACAGATTGAGGGGCTGAGCCTGAACGAAGCCAGTGAGCTTTCGCTATTACTGAACGCCGGCCGTCTCCCGCTGCCTTTGACGCCCATCTACGACCAGACGGTATCGCCGATACTGGGCGCCAGTTTTATCGGTATGAGTGTCAAGGCGGGGATAATCGGAATAATACTGGTGATGCTGTTCATGATTGCCTACTACCGTCTCTCCGGCGTCCTGGCCAGCCTGGCGCTGATTTTCTACGGGGCGCTGATACTGGCACTGTTCAAGCTGATACCGGTCACCCTCACTCTGGCCGGGTTGGGTGGCTTTGTCGTTTCTATCGGCATGGCGGTGGATGCCAATGTGCTCATTTTCGAGCGGATGAAAGAGGAACTGAGGACGGGGCGGACGCTGGGAGCCGGCATTGAGGCCGGTTTTAACCGGGCCTGGAATGCCATACGTGATAGTAACATAACGACAATGATTGTCTGCGTCATTTTATTCTGGGTTGGGAACAGCATCGTCGCCGGTGCCCCGGTGAAAGGCTTCGCCATAACTCTGGGCATCGGTATTTTGGTGAGCATGTTCACGGCGATAGTGGTTACCCGTACCCTGCTGCGCCTGTTCGTGGGTACTTCTCTGGCGAAGAAGACTTCATTATTCAGCGTTAATGTCAGGAAAAAGAGCGATGTTTGATATTGTCGGTCATAGATTCCGGTTCTTCCTCATCTCGGGGGTGGTCATCCTCATCGGGGTGATTTCTCTGCTGACGGTGGGACTGAAATCGGGCATTGAATTCAGCAGCGGCTCCCTGCTGACGGTGGACTTTGAGCGGGAAGTGACGCAGAGCCAACTGAAGCAGGAAATGATGTCCCTGGGTTACGAAGACGTTATTATCCAGCGCACCGGGACCGGTGATTACCTGATACGTACCCACCAGCTGGACATCGATGACCGGGCGCAATTGCAGGCCGGACTGGAGGCCCGCTTCGGCAGCCTGACCGAGCCGGAGTTCTCGTCGGTATCGCCCCTGATTGCCGAGGAGACGGCGCGGACGGCGACTATCGCGGTGGTGGTGGCGGCGGTGGGCATACTGTTCTATGTCACCTGGGCATTCCGCCGTATGCCCAAACCTTTCCATTACGGGACCTGCGCCATAATTGCCCTGGCGCATGACGCGCTGGTGGCGATGGGGGTTTTCTCCATCCTGGGCGGTATCCTGAACTGGCAGATTAACCTGATGTTTATTACCGGTATCCTGGCGGTTATCGGCTACAGCGTGAACAATACGGTGGTTATTTTCGACCGGATACGGGAGAACCTGAAAATAAGCGAACACATGAGCTTCGAGACAGTGGTCAATAACAGCCTGGTGGAGACACTGGGGCGCTCCATCAATACCAGCCTGACCACGCTGATAGTAGTCCTCTCCCTGCTTTTCTTTGTTGGGGCGACGATACAGAATTTTGCGGCCGTGCTGATAGTCGGCATCATCGCGGGTACTTTCAGCTCCGTATGCATTGCCCCCACGCTGCTGGTGGTCTGGGACAAAGGGGAGTGGGGCCGGTTTGTGCGGTGGTTGCCTTTACGCCGGGTGAAAGCCTAAAGGTAGATGATGGGCGATGTTTTCCAGCAGAAGTGGCGTAGCCAAGCTTTCTATTGTTTCGGTCAGCCTGCTGATACTGCTTAAAACGGCCGCCAGTATCATTACCGGCAGTATCTCCATCCGGGCAGATGCCGTCCATAGCGTGATTGACCTGTCCGGAGTCATTATCGGCTACATCGGTATCCGGATTTCCAGTAAACCGCCCGACCGGCAGCATGCCTTCGGTCACGGCAAGGTGGAGAGCATCGCCAGCGCCATTATCGCCGGCCTGATATTCCTGGCCGCGGGCGCCATTGCCTACGAGGCGGTAAACCGGTTAATCAGCGGCGGAACGCTGGAGATGGTGACCCTGGGAATCTGGGTGACGGCGGCGGCGGTGGTGATAAACGGGGCTGTCGCCGGGCAGGTACGCCGGGTGGCCCGGGCGGCCGAATCGGTGGCGCTGGAGGCAACCGCCCGCCACATGTTCGCTGATGTCCTGAGCTCGGTGGCGGTGCTGGTCGGGCTAATCCTGGTCCAGCTGACCGGACTGAGTATCCTCGACCCTATTTTTGCCCTGCTGGTGGCGGTACTGATTGTCCGCACCGCCTATGACGTGATGCGAAAGTCAATCTCCGACCTTATCGATGCCAAGCTGCCCGAAGCGGAGGAAAATATTATCCGGTCGGCAATTATGGAACACGCCGGCGAACTGATTAACTTTCACGCGCTGCGCACCCGTAAGGCGGGGAACCGGAGATACATCGACCTTCACCTGGTCATGCCTAAGGATATCAGTGTGGCCGAAGCCCACCGGATGTGCGACCACCTGGAAAAGGACATAAAGAGCAAGCTGAAACGCGCCAGCCTGACCATCCACGTGGAACCGTGCGGGGAGGACTGTGAAAAATGCCCGGTGCCGCCGGAACGGCGGCGAGAAAAGCACTAAAGCTTCGGGGCAGAAATATTTACAGAGCGGGCAAAGCCTTTCACTCCGCAGTTCACTTTAATGACGTCCCCGGAGATTAAGGCAGGTCATGAAGCTCCCTTAACTTGTTGACGAGAGGGGAAATGTCAGGGGCGGCTCGCGGGTGCGGCGTTTTCCCCAGCGAGTCGTCGATATCTTCCCGGTCGAGGAGCACGTCAAAGGTGGTTTTCACCGAGGCGGCCAGGGCGGGGAGATTGTAACCGCCTTCCAGGCTGAAGACCAGCCGGCCGCCGGTTAACCGGTCGGCCAGTCCCTTCATGGTCCTTACCATGCCGGCAAAGCCGGTAACGCTGACCTGCATCATGGACAGTTCGTCCGCCCAGTGAGCATCGTAGCCGGCGGATACCAGGATGAGGCGGGGTCGGAAACGCTCGGCGGCGGGGACGATAACCCGCTGGAAGACCTGCCCGTATTCGTCGTCGCCGGAGCCGGCCGGCAGGGGTATGTTGATGGTGGCGCCCAGGGCGCTGCCGGCGCCGATTTCCCCGATACCGCCGCTCCCCGGGTAGTGAGGGTACTGGTGGGTGGAAATATAGAGTACCTGCGGGTCATTATAAAAGGCGTCCTGGGTGCCGTTGCCGTGATGGACGTCAAAGTCGATGATGAGGACGCGCTCCAGCCGGAGTTTGGCCAGCGCGTACCGGGCGGCGATGGCGATATTGTTAAACAGGCAGAAGCCCATGGCCTGCCCGGGAGTGGCGTGGTGACCGGGGGGCCTGACCAGGGCAAAAGCGCTGGTGACGGTGTTGTCCAGTACCGCGTCGACCGCCCGGATGACGCCGCCGGCGGCATAGAGAGCCGCTTGATACGAACCGGCTGACATCGGCGTATCGGCGTCGAGGCTACCGCCGCCGCTCAGCGCCGCCGCCTCGATACGGGCGATGTGCCGGGGATAATGCACCAGCGCAAGCTCATCCACGGTGGCCGGGCGGGCTTCGATGGGGGTTAGCTGCTGTTGGAGGCCGGTCGCTTCCAGGTGGGCAACGATGGCTTCCAGACGGCGGGCGTTTTCCGGGTGGTAGCCGGTGTCGTGCTCCAGGTAGACGGGGTGGTAAACACTGCCAACTTTCATGGTTATTCTCCCCCTATATCACCAGTATAATACCTGATATCAGGAACCAGACGCCGAAGCCAACCAGCAGCAGGCTGATGCCGATAAACAGCCACTCCTGGAACCTCAATCCCCAGAGAGCGTGTGTCCGGTAAACCACCATGGAAACGAAGGTAAGCCAGATAAGGTCGCTCGACCAGTGGACGACGATGAAAGCAACCAGTCCGGTGATGCCGAAGGGGGCCATTCTCATGATGAGCAGGCTGCCGATGGTTGCCCACCAGAGCAGGAAGAAAGGATTGAGGCCACTGGTGAGAATACCGGCGGTGTAGGCGTTATAGGGCAGCTCCCGGCCTTTTTTAACCACCTCGGTGCGGGCGCGGAAGAGGCTGACGCCGAGCCAGATAATCATGCCGCCGCCGATGATGCTGAGGGCGAACTGGACGCTTTCCGCCTCGAAAAAGCGGGCAAATCCAAAGTAGATAAGCAGTATCAAAGGGACTTCAATGACGGCGTGCCCCAGAGCAATCTGGGTGCCCGCCCAGGGGGACTTGTAGCTTTTGGCCAGGGTGACGGCGAACATGGGTCCGGGGGCCATGGCTCCGGAGAGCGAGATGACAACGACGCTTAGTAATATCGGGAGCATCACAATCCTTGGTGAAAAACGGCCTGTTAAAGATAAAGTTAACTTATTATAGCACCACTTGTTTTAATTTATCTCACCTCCTTTAAGCTTGTTTAGTAACCCCATCCCCCTGTATCCCCCTTCCCCTTAGCAAGGGAAAGGGGGAGGTTTAGAAAGAGGGGTTTCACCCCTCTTAAACGCCCTGTGTTGACTTGAAGCAGGGAGAAAGGTAGTATTCGGTTTTGACTGGTGATGTCATTGCGAGCCGAAGGCGAAGCAATCTATACCGGATTGTTCAGCTATATCAGAGATTGCTTCGTCGCGGTGCTCCTCGCAATGACAGGTGGGTTCAACCAAATGCAAATAAAACCGGGGGGATTGTTGCTTGAGATACTTACCATGATGGCTTATACTTTGCTCAAGAGGAGCCGAGAGGGTTACCCTGATAGCTTATACTTTGCCCAGGAGGAGCCGAGAAGGTGTCACTGGACTTGAGCAAGGTCGCCCCGCAGGTGAGCCAGATGGTGGCCCGGCTGAAGGATGACCGCGAGGAAAGAGAGAAACGGCTCCAGAGCGCGCTGGGGATTATCGGCGACGAGGCGCTCGACCTGGAGAAGCTGACCAAGAAAATCGCCGAAAGCCGGACGACCTGGCTGGTGGCCGAACTGGTGGAGAAGCTGGCCAGTCGCTACGAAGCACCCCTCACCCCTGACGAGTTCAGCGTCATCGCCACCGACGGCTCACATATCGACGTCGACCGGCACCGCTCGACGCGGTGCTACCTGATAAACGTGGGGTCGGCGACCCTCCGCTACGGAGTCGACCCGGATGCGGTCCTGGAAAGCTCGCCCCGACTGTATGCCGACGATGAAGACCTGGTGATTATGCCCACCGGTGACCGGGGGCGTGAGCAGCCTGTCGAAGGAACGCTGCTGGGTATCAAGCGCGGCGTCGAGGAATGCCGCCGCCTTGCCGGGCTGGCCGCCGGGATGCCGCCGGGCAGCCGGACGCTGGCGCTGCTGGACGGCACACTCATTCTCTGGGGACTGGAAGCCTACCCGGAGTTCGTTACCGAGGCGCTGCTGACCGATGGCTTCCTGAGCTGTCTGGAAGACATCAGGAAGCTGAATCATGATAGAAAGCTGGCCGTGGCCAGCTATATCAGCTTTCCGCGCAGCACAGACGTGGTCAACGCGCTGCGGGTAGCGGTGCCGCCGTCGACATTGACCGATTTCCAGCAGTTTCTTCCGCGCAGCGGCGGGGCACGAAGAAAGCTCGCGACGGCCGCTTCCAAGGAGATATAATTCGAAAGGATGAAGGCAGAAGCGGCTGTCTTGAAAGTCAAGGGGTAGCGGTTGCGGATTTCCAGGGCGTTTGAGTTCGAAGGATGGCATTGAGGATGGTTTGGAGATTGCGCATGCCAGCTACCAATGGGCGTCGGTCGCTTCGCGTTCACCTGCGATGCGTTCCAGTTCGT
>JACZSH010000015.1 GCA_022574315.1 Chloroflexota bacterium
AGGACGGCCTGATCCGCATCGGCGAACTGGCCAACTTCCACGTGCCGACAGTCGAGGACATGGTGGAGGTGGGCGATGAGGTGAAGGTAAAGGTGCTGGAGGTCGACCAGATGGGCCGCATCAACCTCTCACGCAAAGAGCTCCTGTCCGAAGAAGAGAACGCCGCCGATAAGGCAAAAGCGGAGGCGAAAGGCATCTCGACCACCGGAGGCCCGCCGGCGCGCGAGCAACGCTTCGGTGGCGACCGGCCGCGCGGCCGTCCCGGCAACGGCGGTGGACGGGGCCGCAGTGATTTCGGTGGCGACCGCCCACGCGGCCGTCCCGGTAACGGCGGCAATCGACCCGGCGGAGGTGGCGGTCGTGGCCGGCCCGGAGGCGGCAATCGACCCCCAGGCCGAGCGGGTAATGGAAACGATAATAGAAATAATACGCGCCATCCGTAACGTCCGCGCGCAATACAAAGTGGCCACCGGCCGGTGGGTAGAGGCGCAAATTTACGCCGGCAGGCTAACTTCGGCCCTGGCGCCCTACGTTGAGACCATCCAGGTCCTGGCGCGGGCGCGACCGGTCACTTTCCTGAGCGAGCGACAAAAAGGTGCCGCCGATGAAAATAAGCTGGTCCAGGTACTCAAAGACGCCGAAGTAATCATCCCCATGGAAAGCATGTTCGACCTGGAAACCGAGAAACAACGGCTGCAGAAGGAAATCGAACAGGTCGAGAGCGAAATCACCCGCCTCAACGCCCGTCTTGATGACCAGGCATTCCTGGAAAAAGCGCCGGCGGCGGTGGTGGACAAAGAACGCCAGAAACTGCTGGCCGCCAATGATAAGCGGGCAAGATTAAAACACCAATTACCGTCAACGTAAAGGAGGTTCACTATGTACGAGAAAATTCTGGTGCCACTGGACGGTTCACACATCGGCGAAACTGCGTTAGTCCATGTGGAAGAGCTGGTAGCCAAGCTGTCCCCCAAGACCAGGGTCGAAGTTACTCTTCTCCAGGTAATTTCATCGTTGACCCATTACGTCATCGCCGGGGAAGCCAGCGTTCAGGTCCCCTATAACAGCCAGGAGATAGCCCAGATACAACGGAAAGCCCGGAGCTATCTTAATAAAGCCGGGGACGGCCTGAAGAACGCCGGCGCCACCGTAAAGACCAAGGTGACGACCGGCAGTGCGGCGGAAGAAATTATAAGGGTTGCCGACCAGATTCAGGCTGACATGGTCGCCATGTCAACGCACGGCCGGCACGGTCTCAGCCGATGGGCTTTCGGCAGCGTCACCGATAAGATATTACGCGCCGGGAAAGTACCGGTACTCGTGGTGAGGGCTCCAAAGGATACGGAGAATACCTAGCCGCCCGATGGAATCACCGGGATAATCATGGCCTGAGGTCAGGTGCGCCCGGCAGGCAAGACATCCGCCACCAGCGCTCCCAGGAAGCCGTTGCCCGCCCACTGGTGCTGCAGCAGCTGTAATCCTTTCCGGGTATCGCTGGCCACCTTCGCCTTATCACAGTGTACCATCCGGTACTTGAACAGCCAGTAGGTGAATTCCTTGAGCTCGGTCAGGTTCATCGACCGGCGGTGGAGGTATTTTCTTTCTTTCCGGAAACGTTTCAGCAATACTGCTTTGGTGGCTCCGTAAATTCGGCGGTAAGTCTCGTTATCCGCATCACGTTCATTCCGGCGGCTGATTAGCTGCCTCTCTTTGTAGACCTCCTCTTTAACCGCCAGGATGATAGTTTTTTCGACGGTAATACCGTAAAAATAGTTAAGATACTGATTGTACTTGCCGCCACCAACGAGCTCTTTTACCTGCTCCGGGTCCAGCTCGAGGGGCGGTTGGCCGCGAAAGAGGAGAGCATTTTTTTCATCCTCCGGCAGAATGCCGTCCACCGCCCCGCAGAGGCGCTCCGCCAGGAGCAGCCAGTCAAAGGCTTCGCCGCCGAGTAGATAGCTGAAGACACGCCCGTCACGGACTTCTTCGGCGGAACTCCAGATGCCGATTGCCCCGAGCAGGGCAAGGTACCAGTGCCTGCCCGCCGCGATTTCTTCACGGAAATACCTCATCGCTTCGGCATCACTGGCCTGGAGCGAATGCGCCGAGGATACTTTGTCAGCCAACTTTACCATTTACGCTCTAACCCCGGGCGGAAGGGAGGCTCTCCGGGAACTCCGCCTTCAGCTTTTGGTAATACTCGAGGTGCCCGGTGGTCACCAGCTCGGCAATTTTTCTGGTGATTGCGGCTCCCACCCCCGGGATTTCCTTTAACCTGCCCTCGGTCATCAGCTGCGCTACTGCCACGGACAACTCCCCGATGGAGCGCGCCGCCTTCTGGTAAGACCTTATCTTAAAGATATTATCCTTCTTCAGCTTAAGCAGCTCAGCGATATCCAGAAACACTTCAGCTATTTCAGTGTTTTTCATTTCCAGTATACCTGATTTTCCCCGCATCACTATTCCGTTACCTTCCCGTCTACCGAAACCTGATGAAGCTGCCTGAGCTCCACTTCATCCTCATTACTATCAGCATGAAAAACATCATCACGGGGTGGTTCTCCCCCCAGGGTACCATCATGTTGTAAACGGTGGTATGAAAAAGCTCGGCGTCGTTCTGCTTTTGGTCCCGAGATCTTTTAATCTCGGTAAGAATCTGCTTCCTTTTAAGAAACTTCCCCCGGTATTTTTTCTCTTCCACCGTCAGCGGTCTATCACTGTTGGCAAATTCATCCAACTGGCTGGAAATTTCCTGGAGCATCTGTTTTAAGTCTTCGTCAGGAATCACAGTTTCACCTTCCGTGGCAGTGCTTGTATTTTTTACCGCTGCCGCAGGGACAGGGCTCGTTGCGGCCTATTTTCCGGCCGCCTACCTTTTGTTTCGGCTGAGGGCTGCCGCCGGTGCGACCCGCCGCCTGAGACACGACCGTAGCTGCCGGCTCCGCGGCGCCCCGCCTGACAATATTCACGTGGAATATTGAATGGGCGACGTCACGCTGGATAGTGTCCAGCAGCACCTGGAACTGCTGATACCCCCCCCGCTTATAGGCGTCCACGGCTCGCGTCTGGCGCAGCGTCTGCCAGGCCGCCTGGAGACGCATATTTTCCATCATCGTCAGGTGCTCCACCCACAGGCTGTCAATGGTACGCAGCATCACCAGCCGCTCCAGCATCCTGATATTTTCCGGACCCGCCTCCCTCTCCCGCGCCTCGTACAGGGTCCCGGCAAGCTCAACCAGCCGGTCCTCCACCTGTTTTAGCTTCATCCCGGGAACGCTTTCGGCGTTGAAGTCGGGCGGTAGAGGGAAAAGGGTGGAGACGTCAGCAATCAAGCCGTCTATATTCCAGTTAACGCCGTGTTCGTCGGTGAGATGAGTGGCCACGATGCGCCTTATCTCATCTTTAACCATGGACAAAATGTTTTCCCGGAGGTCGGTACCGCCCAGTATCTTTTTCCGCTCACCATAAATCAGCTCGCGCTGCTTGTTGACCACGTCGTCATACTCCACCAGGTGCTTGCGCATGTCAAAATGGTAACCTTCCACCCGTTGCTGAACATCGGATATCGTTTTGTTTATCAGCTTATTCTCAATGGGAGTATCCTCATCCAGACCCACCCAGTTCATGAATCCCTTGATTCGCTCGCCGCCGAAGCGCCGCATAATGTCATCCTCCAGAGACACGAAGAAACGAGAGCTTCCCGGGTCGCCCTGCCTCCCTGCCCTTCCCCGGAGCTGGTTATCAATCCGTCTCGCCTCGTGATGCTCGGTACCGATAATGTGCAGGCCGCCGGCGTTGACCACTTTTTCATGCCGCTGCTGCCAGGTGGTATCACCGGAGCCGTCCGGACTCCCCCCCAGCACAATGTCAACGCCGCGCCCGGCCATGTTGGTCGCCACGGTGACCGCTCCCGGCTCTCCGGCGCGGGCGATGATATCAGCTTCCTCCGTGTGGCGTCTGGGATTGGCGTTGAGTATCTGGCAGGGAATACCTTTTTTCTTCAGGAGGTCATTCAATTGCTCTGATTTCTCGATGGATACGGTACCAATAAGCACCGGCCGGTTTTCGGCGTGAAGCTGCTCAATCTCGCGCACCACCGCCTTGAACTTGGCTTTCTCATCCTTGTATATCTGGTCGGAGTAGTCCTGGCGAATCATCGGCTCGTGGGTGGGAATGACCACCACCTCGAGTCGGTATATCTTGTGAAACTCTTCCGCCTCGGTTATCGCGGTACCGGTCATCCCGGCCAACTTTTGATACATGCGGAAATAATTCTGGATGGTAATGGTGGCAAAGGTCATGCTTTCCCGCTGCACCTTAACGTGCTCTTTAGCTTCAATCGCCTGGTGCAGTCCTTCCGAATAACGGCGCCCGAACATCAGACGGCCGGTGAACTCGTCAACGATGATAACCTCGCCATTTTTGACCACGTAATCCGTGTCCCTTCTGAACAGGGTGTGGGCTTTCAGGGCGCTTTCCAGATAACGGGTGAGCGCGTAGTTCGCCTGGTCATAGAGATTGGGAGACTTCAGCAAACCGTCCCGGTTCAGCATCCTTTCGATACTGTTGATACCGGAATCGGTCAGATTAACGCTCCGCTCTTTTTCTTCAACGATGTAATCTTCATCGCGCCGCAGGCGGGGGACAAGGCGGGCAAAGATTTGATAGTTCTGTCCCGATTCCTCAGCCGCTCCGCTGATGATGAGCGGTGTCCGTGCTTCGTCAATGAGAAGGTTGTCTACTTCATCGACGATGGCATAATTCAGCGGTCTCTGGACACACTGTGACTGGTCCACCACCATGTTGTCACGCAAATAGTCGAAACCAAAGTCGCTGCTGGTGCCATAAGTAATATCAGCCTGATAGGCCTCGCGTCTGGAAATGGGGCGGAAATACCGCCAGCGGTTATCGCCGGAGTCGTATTCGAGGTCGTATAGTCTGGAGGGAGCCTGCTCATCCGGATTCTGCTGCGGGTAGATACTGGCCACCTTCACCCCCAGGGCATGATAAATCGGACCCATCCAGTACGGGTCACGCCGGGCAAGGTAGTCATTTACGGTGACCAGGTGGCATCCCCGGCCGCTGAGAGAGTTCAGGTAAAGGGTGAGGGTGGCCACCAGGGTTTTGCCTTCGCCGGTCTTCATTTCGGTAATTTTACCCTGGTGAAGGACCATGCCACCAATCAACTGTACGTCATAGTGACGCTGACCGATAGTCCGCTTGGCCGCCTCGCGTACGGCCGCAAAAGCCTCCGGCAGCAGATCATCGAGGGTCTCTCCCGTTTCGAACCGGGCCTTAAACTCCCCGGTTTTCGCCCGAAGCGCGTCATCATCCAGTTTCTCAAACTCCGGCTCAAACCCGTTGATACGGTCGACAACCGGAGGAAAACGTTTCAGTTCTTTTTCATTGGAATCACCCAGACCGCCCAGCCACTTAAACATTACCACCACCTTCTATCAGTTCCCTGGCTCTGTCCGCGGCCGAAGCCAGGACCATGACCCGGACCTCGCCCATGCCGTCAATTAGGAACACGTGGACGGAAGGTGCCGCGTCCGACCTCAGCAGGCTGGGTATGTCGTGGCATTCCAGCATACCCTGGATGATATGGGCTTCCGTTTCACCCGCCGCCCGATATACCACCACCATTTCCGGCGACTTCTTTTTATCCAATTTACTCAAACATAGCTCCGATGGACTGCCCGGTATGAATCCGGTGGATAGCCTCGCCGAGGAGTGGGGCGATGGAAAGGACAGAAATCTTTTCCGATTCTTTACCCCCGTTAACGGGAACGGTATTGGTAACGACCACCTTTTTTACCGGAGACGAGTCAATTTTCTGGATGGCCGGACCGGAGAATATAGGGTGAGTACAGCAGGAATACAGTTCCTTCACGCCGTGTTCCATCAGAGTCCGGGCAACCGCCACCAGGGAACCGGCGGTGTCTATTTCATCATCCACAGTGAGCGCCGTCATACCTGCCACTTCACCGATAACGTTCAGCGTCTCCGTATGGTCGTCATTGCTGATACGTCTTTTTTCCATTATTGCCAGCGGGGCGTTCAGTTTCTCCGCCATGTCCCTTGCCCGTTTGGTAATGCCGATGTCAGTAGCCACCACCACCAGGTCGTCAACGCCCCAGCCCTTGATATAGTTGGCCAGTAAATTCAAAGCCGTCAGCTCATCCACCGGAATGCTAAAGAATCCCTGGATTTGCGCGGCGTGCAGGTCCACGGTGAGTACCCGGTTAGCGCCCGCCACCGTCAGCAAGTCGGCGATTAACCGGGCGGTAATGGGGACGCGGGGCTGGTCTTTTTTATCGCTGCGCCCGTAACCGTAATAGGGTATCACGGCCGTAATCCGTTCGGCGGAAGCTCTTTTCAGAGCGTCAATCATAATCAGCAGCTCAACCAGGTTAGTATTGACCGGAGAGCAGATAGGCTGAATCACAAAGGTATCCCAGGCGCGAACGTTTTCCAGGATACGGACGAAGATATTTTCATTGGTGAACTGAAAGACTTCACTTTTACCCAGGGGGATACCCAGATATTCGACAACTTCCTGAGCCAGTTTCGGGTGAGCATTGCCAGTGAAAACCTTCAATTCTTCCATTGGCCAACTTCTCCTTTTAACATGACTTTATCTGGTTATTTTTTCACATCCCCTAATTATAGCATTATTTACCCGTTTGACTCACTTTTCACCCGGTAAGTCCAGCATTCAAAGGTGCGCGATGGAGCCGACGCTCTATTGACCTGCCCGCCGGAAATACGAACCGGGAAAACAACCGTTGTCACCTGACCGGGCCAGCCAGGAGCCGTCCGCCGCCTAATCTCAATCGTCAATCCCGGGGACGGGGAATCGACTACATATTTGTTTCACTGCCTGGTTGACCTGCTCGCGAACGGCCAGGTCATCAATATTGGCAATGATTTTCACAATCATGGCCGCAATCTGCCTCATTTCCTCGGTACCGAAGCCCCGCGTCGTCACCGCCGGCGTGCCAAACCTGATACCGCTGGGCAAACGTTTTGACCCGGGGTCGAAGGGAATGGTGTTGCGGTTAGCCACGATACCCGCCGCTTCCAGGGACTCCTGGGCTTGCTTCCCGTTGACGCCGGTGCCCGTCAGGTCCACCAGTACCAGGTGGTTGTCTGTCCCACCTGAAACCAGGCGCAGGCCTGATTGCTTTAGTTCCGTGGCCAGGACAAGGGTGTTATCAAGTATGGCTCGTTGATAATCAACGAATGCCGGCTGTATCGCCTCGTGAAAAGACACCGCCTTGGCCATGATGACATGCGCAAACGGACCACCCTGCATCTCCGGAAACACGGCGGCGTCCAGTGACGAAGCCAGTTCTTGCCGGCATAACACGAAGCCTCCTCGCGGACCTCGCAGCGTCTTGTGCGTGGTTGAGGTGACAATATCAGCGTAGGGGATCGGAGTCGGATGCAGACCGGCGGCCACCAGCCCGGCAATATGGGCCATGTCAACCATGAGTCGGGCGCCGACAAGGTCAGCGATATACCGAAAACGCTCAAAGTCGATTATCCGGGGATAAGCGCTGGCGCCGGCAACGAGCAACCTGGGCCGGTGCGCTAAGGCCAGTTTTTCGATTTCCAGGTAATCAATCCTCTCCGTCTCCCGGTTGACCCCATAGGGGATGAAGTTATATAACCGACCCGAGAAACTTACCGGAGCGCCATGGGTAAGATGACCGCCGTGGTCCAGGCGCATGGCCAGGACAGTATCGCCGTATTCCAGCAGGGTATAATAGGCGGCCATATTTGCCTGGGCGCCGCTGTGCACCTGGACATTAGCGTGATCGGCATGAAAAAGCTCCCGGGCGCGCTGGACGGCCAGGTTCTCGATAATATCTACGTTTTCACATCCCCCATAGTAGCGGTGCCCGGGATAGCCCTCCGCATACTTACCGTTTAAAAATGAGCCCTGGGCTTCCAGTACCGCCCGACTGGCATAATTTTCTGAAGCAATAAGGTTTATCGTCTCCCGCTGCCGCTTTTTCTCTGTGCCAAAAACCTGACCCATTTCCGGGTCGACCTGGTCCAAAAAACTCATTACTGTTCCTCTCAAGATAGATGGGTCTAATAGGTGACTGGGCTGAAGGCCTCTCTGTATTTTACCCCGAACGGGAGGTTGAACTCAAATATCCCCGCCAGGTATTTACCGGCTGACGCACCAGAAAGCTTGACAACTGACTTCGGTTGCTTTACAATAAAAGAAACACCCTGTTCCCCACACGAAGCTTGGACGTTAGACTTTTCCAGATGTCAAGTGCGAAGAGCACTCTATCGTAATCCGGCATTTTCCATTATCGAAGCCCGGTGACTACTCTTTAATAAATGTCCAAGGAAATCAAGCACTTTTTATGATGTTTTAAACTGGTTTTTGTATGTCAAAGTATATCTTCGTAACCGGCGGTGTCGTCAGCTCAGTGGGCAAAGGTATCACCGTCGCTTCTATCGGCGCCATTCTGAAAAGTCGCCGCATCAGCGTTTCGGTACAGAAGCTTGACCCGTATCTGAATGTAGACCCGGGCACCATGTCCCCCTACCAGCACGGCGAGGTATTCGTCACCCAGGACGGAGCCGAAACTGACCTTGACCTGGGCAACTACGAGCGCTTTATCGATACCGACCTGAGCATGGATTCTAACGTCACCTCGGGTCAAATCTACAGCGCCGTTATCGCCAAGGAGCGGCGCGGCGATTTCCTCGGTGGCACCATACAGGTCGTGCCCCACCTGACCGGCGAGATAAAAGATAGATTCAAGCGGTTGGCCGAGAACTCGCAGGCCGACGTGATATTGATTGAGGTGGGCGGCACGGTGGGTGACATCGAGGGACAACCTTTTCTGGAAGCGATAAGGCAGATGAGAAAAGACGTCGGCCGGGATAACGTCCTGTATATCCATGTTACCTTACTGCCGTATCTCAACACTTCACAGGAACTGAAGACCAAACCTACCCAGCACAGCGTCAATGAGTTGCGCCGAATGGGTATTCAGCCAGACATCATCCTGTGCCGCAGTGACCTGCCCATTCCTGACGGGATTAGAGATAAAATATCACTGTTTTGCGACGTTGAACGCCAGGCAGTAATTCCTTTACCGACGGTACAGTCCATCTACGAAATACCTTTGCTCCTGGAAGAGTCCGGGTTGGGTAATCTGGTGGTAGCTAAACTGGGACTGAAAGCCGGCCGGGGAGACCTCAGCAAATGGCGGGACTTAAACGAACGTCTCAAAACGCCCCACGAGACGGTTAATATCGCCCTGGTCGGCAAATACGTTGAATTAAATGATGCTTACTTCTCGGTGCGCGAGGCGCTCTGCCATGCGGCTCTCTATCATGACCGAGATATCAATCTGCTGTGGATACACTCGGAGGACCTGGAAAAAAACGGTACCGAAACCCTGTTACGTTCCGTCCAGGGTATCATCGTCCCGGGTGGCTTCGGCGTCAGAGGAATCGAGGGTATGATAAACACGGCCAAATATGCTCGGGTTAACGAAATTCCTTATCTCGGCCTGTGCCTGGGAATGCATGTGATGGTGGTGGAGTTTGCCCGCCATACGTATGGTTCAGACGAGCCGAACTCCACTGAGTTTAATCCAGATACACCTTACCCGGTAATTGACCTCTTGCCCGAACAAAAGAACCAGGAAAATAAAGGGGGCACCATGCGCCTGGGTAACTATCCCTGCCAGTTGTTACCGGACAGCCACGCCGGACGGGCCTACGGAAAAAGCCAGATTAACGAACGACACAGGCATCGTTATGAATTCAATAATGAGTTTCGCACCTCCCTGAACGAAGCGGGACTTATCTACAGCGGTTTATCCCCGGACCAGAAACTCGTTGAGATATGCGAACTGGCCAACCATCCGTGGATGGTGAGTTGCCAGTTTCATCCTGAGTTCGTCTCCCGGCCGGGTCGCCCTCATCCCTTGTTCTGTGATTTTATCAGTTCCGCCAAAGAAATACTGCGTGAAGGAGCCCAACCCCCATTACCTCTCAAGTCCGAATAAACAAATAATGAGGCCAAAAATGAGAATCTTTTTAGATACCGCCAATATCGACCAGATTAAAAAAGCCGTTAAAATGGGCGTTATCAGTGGCGTGACCACCAATCCCAGCCTGGTGGCCAAAGAAAACACCGCCGACTATGAAACAGTGGTCAAAACCATTTGCGGAATAGTAAACGGTCCTGATTCTTCCGTTTCTGCCGAGGTGTTAAGCGAAGACGCCGAGTCCATGATAGAGGAAGGGAGAATCAAAGCCTCCTGGGCACCCAACGTGGCCGTGAAGATACCCTCCACCGCCGCCGGACTTGAGGCGATATCGACGCTGAGCAAGGAAAAGATAAAGATAAACATGACGCTTTGTTTCTCGGTAAACCAGGCGATACTGGGTGCCCGGGCGGGCACTACCTTTGTCAGCCCGTTTGTCGGCCGGCTGGATGACATCGGCCATGACGGCATGCAGTTAATCGGGGATATCGTTACCGTGTTTGACCACTATAAACTGCCCACCCAGGTGATTGCCGCCAGTATCCGCAACCCCCTGCATTGCGTAACCGCCGCTAAGGTCGGAGCTCATATTGCCACCGTACCTTACAGCGTGTTGATGCAGATGATTAACCACCCGCTGACGGATATCGGCATCAGCCGTTTCCTGGACGACTGGAAAAAGGTATCACAAAAATAGCACCAGAATCGGCGGTTAAGCCAAAATCAATATTAAACAAGACACATTGTCCGGCATCCGGATAAAAGGCGAAGATGGGAAGTTTGAAACCTTCAATCCTGAAGAAAAGAATTATCCCTTCAGAGCGCCAATTACAAACAGGGAAAATTCTCTCCGGTATTTGGGGAGAGAAACTCGGGAGTGAGGTTACACCATGAACATCAAAGAACTGGAAGAGAAAAGCAGAGACGAACTGCTGGAACTGGCCAAAGAAAAAGGTATTTCCAAACCGGACGGCGCTGGAAAACCAGATCTAATCATAAATCTGCTTAAGTTAGATCTTGAAACGGAAGGACATACCTCTTGCACAGGTATTCTGGAGATTATGAGCGACGGTTACGGGTTCCTCAGGCAGAATACCCTGTTGCCCGGCCAGGACGATGTTTATGTTTCCCCGTCTCAAATCCGACGTTTTAGCCTGCGCCAAGGTGACATGGTTTTCGGGGAAGGCCGGCCGCCCAAAAGTAATGAGAAATACTTCAGCCTGCTGCAGATATTAGCCATCAACGGCCACAGCCCGGAAAAAGTCAAGAACCGCCCCCACTTCGGTGCCCTCACCCCCACGTTTCCCGATAAAATCATCAACCTGGAAACTTCCCCCGAAGAGCTTTCCACGCGCCTGATTAACCTTATCGCTCCCATCGGGCGAGGCCAGCGAGGTCTTATCGTATCGCCCCCCAAGGCAGGCAAGACCCTGCTGCTCAAGGCGATAGCCCATGCCGCCACCGTCAACTACGAAGACATTCATTTAATGGTATGCCTTATCGGAGAACGACCGGAAGAGGTTACCGATATGAGACGCTCCATCAGGGGAGAGGTAATCGGCGCTACTTTCGACGAACCCGCGGAAAACCAGACCCGTGTTGCCGAACTGGCCCTGGAAAGAGCCAAGCGCATCGTGGAAAGTGGGAAAGACGTAATTATCCTCCTTGACGGCATCACCCGGCTTACCCGGGCGTACAACCTGGCCATGCCTTCCAGCGGGCGCACCCTGTCAGGCGGTATCGACCCCGCCGCCCTGCACCCCGCCAAGCGTTTCTTCGGCGCCGCCCGCAATATCGAAGAGGGAGGGAGCCTCACCATAATTGCCACCTGCCTCGTTGATACCGGCAGCCGTATGGATGACCTTATCTACGAAGAGTTCAAAGGGACCGGCAACATGGAGCTTCATCTCGACCGCCGATTTTCAGAACGCCGCATCTTCCCGGCAATGGATATTCAGCGGAGCGGCACCCGGCGCGAGGAGCTGTTAATCGACGAAGAGAGCTTGAAGCAAATATGGCTGCTGCGACGTATGGTGGCCATGATTGCCTCTGATTCCAACAACCTGGTCGAAGCCACCGAGAGAATCCTGGAGCGTCTGCGCAAGACCAAAACAAATGCGGAGTTCCTGGCTAATCTGAACCGGGAAATGTAGCCCTCCGGTCACGGCTGGAGAAGCACATCTTCACCAGGGTTCATTTCTTTTTTAAGCAACACTGGTACTGAAGAGGATACCTTGGGATGAATGAAGCGCCAGAAGCTACCGGCACCAGATTGTCACCCGCCGTTGTCACCGGTATAATTCTGGCTCTTATCTTCTCACTTTCCCTGTTCCTGCGTATATTTTTCCCTTACGACCAGGTGTTTGGCGGTGAGCTAATTAAGTTCACCGGCGTGGACGCCTACTACCAGATGCGGCTGGTGGATAATATTGTCCACAACTTTCCCCATTTCAGTACCTTTGACCCTTACTTTATTTACCCCGACGGCAGGCCGATTAATAACTTTCCATTTTTTAACTGGCTCCTGGCCGGCATTATCTGGCTGATCGGGCTGGGCTCACCGACCGCGCACACCATTGACGTGGTCGGGGTGTACTTCCCGGCGGTACTGGGCGCCCTGACCGTCTTCCCGGTGTACGTTATCGGCAATAAGATATTCGGTCGCCGGTCCGGCATACTCGCCGCCGCCTTAATCGCCGTAATGCCCGGAGAGTTCCTGGGTCGTTCTATACTGGGGTTTACCGACCACCACGTCGTCGAGACGCTGTTTACCGCCACGGCCATCATGTTTCTGGTAATGGCAATCAAAGTTTCCATGGAAAGAGGCTTAACTTTCCACCACCTCCGGCAACGAGACCGGGCGGTCATCACCCGGCCACTTTTTTACAGCCTTCTGAGCGGTGTCTTTCTGGGTATGTACCTTTTAGCCTGGGTCGGAGGCCTATTCTTTGTTTTCATCTTCGCCGCCTTTTTCGTTGTTCAATTCTTTGTTGACCACCTCAGGCGTCAGTCTACCGACTATCTGGCCATTATCGGTGTCACCGTCTTCCTGACGACGATGATAGTCTATTCGGTAGCCTGGCATGCGGCTAGTTACCTTACTTTTACCTTGATACCCATCGCCGCTGCCCTGCTCACCTTTATTTTACTGAATGTGACATCCCGATGGATGGCCCGCCGGGGGATTAAACCAGCTTACTATCCCTTATCATTGATTGGAGCCGGACTTGCCGCCGGATTAATACTGTATTTTACTTCCGGCTTCGCCAGTATGATGCTGGGGCGGTTCCGCATCTTTGCCTGGGATGCCAGCCGCACCATCATCGAAATGCAGCCTTTCCTCCGCCCCGGCGGCGACTGGACCCTCGCCATTGCCCTGGGTAATTTTACCAGCGGTTTTTTCATCAGCCTGCTGATGCTGCTGTTTTTAGTCGGGTACACTGTCAGGCAGGGTGGGGCTGACAAAACTTTACTCCTGGTATGGAGCCTGGCAATTCTGTTAGCCACCCTGGGACAGCGCCGGTTCGCCTACTATCTGGCGATTAACGTTTCCCTGCTTACCGGCCATGCCCTGTGGGCGCAGTTCCAGCCGGTAATTACCGGCTGGCCGGCACACCGATGGTTGAAAATAACTTTACCGGTGGTCATGATAGCTTTTATTTTTCTTTACCAGAGCTTCGCGCCGTGGTTAGTCACCGTCGGTGTCCTGCTGTTAACCGGTTATACCATCTGGCAAATATGGCCGGGCATTATCCAGAGACGCCAGGCTCAAGCCAAAAAATATATGAACCGGGTTATGGTCGTATTCCTCTTTTTCCTGGTTTTCTATCCCAGTCTCCAGATGGCGGTGCCCACTGCCTCCTCAGCTCGTTTTGCCCCCACTGACGCCTGGGTTAGCTCTCTCAGCTGGATGAGGGAGAATACTCCAGAACCATTCGGTGACCCGGAGTTTTATTACCAGCGCTATGAGGCACCACCTCCGGAGACCAGTTACCCCTATCCTGACTCCGCCTACGGCGTCATCGCCTGGACCGACTACGGCTACTGGATTACCCGCATTGCCCGCCGTCCGACAAGTACCACCCCCGGCCCCGGTGGCTTCGACGTGGCCCGTTTTTTCCTGGCTCAGGATGAAGAAACAGCCGCCAACATAGCTCAAGAGATGGATTCGAAGTACGTTGTTATCGACGACATGACGGCTTCATCTAAGTTCTGGGCGCTGGCTCAGTGGGCAGGAGAAGACTTAACAACATTTCAGGATGTCTACCTGGTACCGCAGCCGGATGGTAACTTCAATCCGGCCAGACTTTACCACCCGGAATATTATCAGTCGATGTTAATCAGGTTGTACTACTTCGACGGCCAGGCGGTGACCCCTCAGAGGACGCTGGTGATTGCCTTTGAAGAGCGGCCAACCGATAAAGGACAGCTAGTCAAGTTAATCACTGACGTACAGGAGTTTGCCAGCTACGAGGAGGCAACTGCCTACATGTCGGCACAGGGGCCAGGGAACTACCGGATAGTGAGCGAGAATCCTTTTGCCAGTCCGGTGCCGTTATCCAAAATCGAGAACTTCCGGCTAGTGCACAGTTCAGATGACCAGACGCCTAATGCGGGAATCGAACTTTCCTCGGTTAAAATCTTTGAATACGTGGAATAATAAGATTACCCGGGGCGGTGTGTTACTATTCGGTTTGGTTGGTGATGTCATGGCGAGCCAAAGGTGAAGCAATCTATCAATCTCATAAATAAGGCGATTGTTAGAGATTGCTTCATCACTGCGCTGCTCGCCATGTCAAATGGAATCAACAAACGCAAATAAAACCGATGTATCAACACTTGACAAAATTCGACATACTTTTATGATACAATAGAATAGATAAAAGGGAGTTAATGGAGATGAAAATCAGGAAGCTGTACCGGGAGGTCAATCCTGAATTACTCTATGACGAGATAAGAGATTTCATCTTGAAACAAGGAGTAAGCCTTGGAGAAGCCAAGATAGAAACCTACGCTCTCCCCGGTGACACGTCATCATTTATCACCCGGGGTACCCTGACGTTCAGTGAAGATAAGACCGGTAAGGAATGCATCAGGGCACATATCGTCGGTTCCGCCAAGAGCGAAACGAAGGTAATGCTGGATGTGAATGAAGAGCTTTTCCTGCCTGAGAAAGTCACCGCTTTGCAGGAAGACCTGGACTTTATCTTTAGCTCAAATGAAATAAAGTCATAACCCGGCAGCCAGCCGGTACATGTTCTGGTAGGCTTTACCAAAATCAGTATTACCTTTGGCCAGACGGTCTCTCAAGGCTCTCATCTGCCGGATAAACTCCTGACTGTCTTTGTTCCGCACCAGTTCCGCCCAGGCACCGGCCTTCTGCAGAAACAAATCCTCAATCTCAGTGATACCGGGTAAGTTCACCTGCAATGATGCGTAAAGCTCCGGACCTTCTGAGAGCACGCTCTCCATTAGCGTTAAAAGTACCCGGTAGGTGATGCCACCCAGGTCCTTGTCATGATTCAGTTTACCGGAACTGAGCAAAGCATCTGCGGAGACAATGGCGATAAAATGAGAAAGCCCGAGAACCACACTCATTTTTTCATCGTGCTCGCGGGGAGTCATCAGGCTGACCCTGGCCCCCCGGTCTTCCAGATACTTTTTTACTCTCTCTGCCAGGGCTGCCTCTTTCTCGCTGGTCGGCGTCAGAATCACGTTCTGATTTGACAGGTTGGCGGCGCCGGGACCGAATAATGGGTGAGCGCCAAGAATCTGGTCCGTGTCAAGGAACTTATGCATCGCGGCCACCGGAGAGGTTTTAACCGAGGTAACATCGATAACAATTTGCCCGCGCCGTACGTGGGGGCTGAGCTGTGACACGACTTCGGTAAAGCTGTCTATAGATACCGACAGTAACACGACGTCGGCATTTCTTACCGCCTCCGGGATAGATTCAACCGCCACTCCCAGCCGGCGTCCCGTTTCCAGCAATTTTTCCTGATTACGGCCGGCGATAACCACTTCTTTCCCGTCCCGCCGTAAGAAGTTTGCCAACCAGCCCCCCATTTTACCCGTGCCGCCGATTACGGCTATTTTCACCTTTTCACCTCATAGCCTTCTTTTCGCCCGGGGGTACGAACCGAGCACTTTAACAAAATTTGACGTCTGATCCAGCCATTCCAGTGCTTCCTGGGCGGACTTATCAGTCCGGTGTCCATCGAAATCCAGGTAGAAATTATACTGCCACGGCTTGAGTCGGGTTGGTCGGGACTCAAGCTTGGTCAGGTTAATATCCCGCCGGGAAAACTCCCCCAGGAAAGCGTACAATGCCCCCGGTCGATTTTTGGTGGAGAAGATAATCGAGGTCTTGTCGTCGCCGGTGGGAGGAGCGTCCTCTTTAGCCAGGACGAAAAACCGGGTGAAGTTATTGGGGTTGTCTTCAATCTCCTGTGCCAGCACCTTCATGCCATAAATTTCTGCCGCCCGGGCGCTGGCAATGGCGGCGCTATCGGAGAGTCCTTTTTCTTTTATCATTTTCACGCTGCCGGCGGTATCATAGGTGGGAACCAACTCGCAGCCCAGGTGTTTGAGGAAACTTCGGCATTGCGCCAGGGCCTGGGGATGAGAATAGATTTTCCTGATGGTATCCAGCCCGGCGCCGTGGCTGGCGATAAGGCAGTGGATGACGCGAACCTCCGTCTCGCCACATACTCTGAGACTGGAATCGAGCAGCAGGTCATATACCCGGCTGATAATCCCCTCCAGTGAGTTTTCCACCGGGACCACGCCGAATTGCACCTTAGCTTCTTCCACAATCTTGAACACCTCTTCCAGGCTTTCGCAGGGCCGGCTCCCTACCGAAGCCCCGAAAAACTGGAAAACAGCTTCCTCGCTGTAGGCACCGACCTCACCCTGGAAAGCCGCCTCAATTCCCTGGATATTTTTACAGGCGGTGATAATGCGGCGGTAAATATCCTCGATATCATCCTGGCGAACGCCTTTTTCAGAGGCAATTCGCCTGACATTTGCCAGCACCCTGTTTTCTCTCTCTTTGTCCTCGACCACCTTATTCTGGGTCTTCTTGCCCTTGCCTATCTCTTCGGCAATCTTGACTCTTTCGCCAATGAGACCGACTATCCGGCTATCAACGTCATCTATATTTTTGCGTAAATCTTCCAGGTTCATTTTATTACCCCCGGAATTATCCCCGCCCGCATGGCAAAATCGCACAACGTCACCGCCATCATGGCTTCGATAACGACTACCGCCCGGGGTACGATACAAACATCATGCCTGCCCCGGACGGCCAGGTTGGCCTTTTCCAGCGTCTTTATGTTAACTGTTTGCTGGTTTTGGGCGATAGAAGCGATTGGTTTGACCACCACCCGCAAAACTATCGGCATGCCATTACTGATACCGCCCAGTACACCGCCGGCGTTATTGGTCAGCGTTTTTATTTCGCCGTCAGCCACGGTAAAGGGGTCGTTATTTTCCGAACCTCTTTTACCCGCCGCCGAGAACCCGGCGCCAAATTCGACTCCTTTGACCGCCGGCACCGCCAGCATGGCTTTTGCCAGCGCCCCATCCAGAGTATCGAAAACCGGCTCACCCAGGCCGACGGGGACATTACGGGCGATACCCTCAATCACACCGCCCAGGCTGTCACCTTCCGCCCTGGCCTTTTCAATCAGCGCCTCCATTTCCGACGCCGCCGCCGGATCGGCACAGCGGAGGATATTGCTTTCAACTTTTTCCTTTATCTCATCGAAGTCACGAGGGGCGGCTTTTATCCCGCCGATTTCCACCGTATGAGCAAGTACCTCGATATTCTTCAGGCGCAGCAGTTTCCTGGCGAGCGCCCCGGCCATTACCCAGCCCACGGTTATTCTCCCTGAAAACCGGCCGCTTCCCCGGAAATCATTGAAACCGCCGTACTTCATGAAAGCGGTATAGTCAGCATGCCCCGGACGGAGCAGGTACCTGGTCTTCTCGTATTCGCTGGAGTCGATATCTTTATTCCAGACCAGGAAACAGACCGGAGCACCGGTAGTAATGCCGTTGAATACGCCGGATAAAATCTCGACCCTGTCCTCTTCAACGCGCCGGGTGGCCGCGGCACCACCCCCCGGTTTTCGCCGGTCCACGTCTTTCTGAATATCTTCCCCGGTGACCGGCAGGCCGGCCGGACAGCCGTCAACGACGACGCCGACGCAGCTGCCGTGACTTTCACCAAAGCTGGTTACCTTAAAAAGTTCGCCGAAACTATTACCCATCGGTCTCCAGTTTACCTCCAGTGCTCTCCAGTATATCCCAGAATTGCGGAAAAGTCTTGTTGACGCATTCGGCACCCTCAATGACGGTGCCGCCGACCACCGTGCCCAGCACGCTGAACGCCATGGCGATGCGATGGTCGTTCATGCTGTCGATAATCGCGCCGCGCGGCGTCGAACCAACAATGGTCAGTTTATTCCTCTCCTCGATAACCTTGACCCCCATCCTCTCCAGCCCTTCTTTCACGGCGGTCACCCGGTTCGACTCTTTTAATCGCGCCCGGGCAATGCCGGTGAACTCACTGGCTCCTTCGGCAACGGCCGCTAAAACCGCTACCGTAGGCAAGAGGTCGATGCAATCGGTCAGGTCGGCACGCAGCGCCTTTAATTTCGCTTTGGTAACGGTGACGGCATGACGATTTATCTCAACCGCAGCCCCCATGTCCTGCAGAAAGGTTAATATCATCTTATCTCC
>JACZSH010000105.1:0-3184 GCA_022574315.1 Chloroflexota bacterium
ATTTGTCATTGCGAGGAGCGCAGCGACGAAGCAATCTCTTGATATAGCTGAACAATCGATAATAGATTGCTTCGCCTTCGGCTCGCCATGACATCACCAACTAAAAACGAATAATACCCTCCCTTAATCAATCGGGCAGCACTGCCCCTATGAAGTCCCGCTGCCCGCGGGCAAACTCGGCGGCGGGTATAATTCGCCTGCCTTCAAGTTGCAGTTCCAAAACGCCCAGGACACCGGAGCCGGTATTTATGCCGACGGCGACATCATCTCCGTCCAGGGCGACCACCTGGCCGACGGCGGCCGGCGCGGCTGACGGCAGGGACACCGCGGCAACAATTTCAAGTCGCTTGCCCCGCCAGCGGGTATAAGCCCCGGGCCAGGGCCGGAAGGCACGCACGCGGCGTGATATATCCAGCGCCGGGCGGGACCAGTCAAGCTCTCCTTCTTCTTTGACAATGGGGCGGGTAAAGGTGGCTTTGGCCTCGTCCTGGGGGCGGGGGATAATTTCACCGCGCGCCCGGCGGGTTAAAATTTCCGGCAGCAGGCGGGCGGCGAGCCGGGATAGTTTTTCGGTCAGGGAGCCGGCGGTATCCGCCGGGGAAAGGGATAACTGCGCCTGGGCCAGCAGGGGGCCGGTATCCAGGCCGGCGTCCATGAGCATGATGCTGACGCCGGTAAAATCATCGCCGGCGAGAATGGCGGCGGGCACCGGCGAGGCGCCGCGGTAGCGGGGCAGCAGGGAGGGGTGGATATTGATGCCGCCAAGGCGGGGAATTTCCAGGACCGCCGGCGGCAGAATCTGGCCGTAGGCAGCGACGACGATAAAATCAGGCTGGAGATCAGCTATCTGGTCGACCACGGCCGGTTCTTTCAGGCTGGTGGGCTGAAAGACGGGCAGGCCGCCCTCCAGAGCGGCTACTTTTACCGGAGGGGGGAGGGGGGAACGTCCCCGCCCCGCCGGCCGGTCCGGCCGGGTGTAAACGGCCACCACCGGGTACCCCTCGATGACTAAGTGGCGGAGGGGGGGAACCGCAAACCGGGGCGTGCCCATGAAAATAACGCGCAACTCAAACCTCCCAGTACCAAAGTTTAACACCAAAATATTTTTGCCACAACCGGGTGGTTTGTATTTATCAGTGACCAATCAAGCAATAATGAGAGGTTGATAGACCTAGCAAGGGATAAAAGGGACTGAAAACGGCTACCGATTGCCACCAAAAACCTTGCCAGCCATAAGCCGGGGTTTTATACTGGCGATGTTACTTGTTAACTCATCTCCAATCCGGAGCCATCTTGCCGACAAGTTCCCAACGAAGGGCGTTTTTACGCCTGATTATAGGGCAAACCTGTTCCCTTTTTCAAGGGATTTAGATAGATTTGAATCAATAGATTAGTCGAAAGGTATTAAGTGGGCAACAGGTCAGCAAGAGAAATCTGGGAAGCGACACTAGGCGCCCTGCAGGTCCAGGTCAGCAAGCCGAACTACCGGACATGGCTGGAGAAGACGACGGGGTTAAACTATGAAAACGAAGAGTTTGTGGTCAGCGTACCGAATACTTTCATCGCCGAATACCTGGAGAAGAACCAGCGCTCCCTGATTGAAAAAACGCTTATTGACATCGTCTCTTCGCCCGACATCAGCGTCACCTTCCGGGTGTGCGGGAAGCTTGGCAACGATTCAGGTCGACGGCGGGTGAACCAGAAGTACCGGGGCGACGGGCAACTCTCCGCCGTCATGTTCAAAGAAAACTACGTTTTCGAATCGTTCGTGGTGGGCAAAAGCAACCGGCTGGCCTTTTCCGCGGCGCAGGCCATTGCCGAGAACCCGGGGCTGAGCTATAACCCGCTCTTTATCTACGGCGGGGCGGGGCTGGGGAAGACCCACCTTTTACACGCCATCGGGCAGGTGGCCCTGGCCAGGAACATGGCGGTGCTCTGCGTCAGCGCCGAGCAGTTCACCAACGAGTTTGTCACCGCCCTACGGGAGAGGAAGACCGAGGAGTTCCGCAGCAAATACCGGAACCTGGGCATGCTGCTCATCGACGACATCCACTTTATCAGCGGCAAGGAACAGACCGAGGAAAGCTTCTTCCACACCTTCAACGAGCTGCACAACGCCAACCGGCAGATAGTGCTGACCAGCGACCAGCCGCCCCGGGCGATGAGCTTCATTCAGGAACGGCTGCGCTCCCGGTTCGAGTGGGGTTTAACGGTGGCTATCCAGCCGCCGGCTTACGAGACGCGACTGGCGATACTGCAGTCCAAAGCTGAGCAGAGAGGCCTGGAGACCACGCCGGAGGTGCTGGAGTTCATCGCCGAACAGATAAAACAGAACATCCGGGAACTGGAAGGGTCGCTCAACCGGGTCATCGCCTACGCCCAGCTTTTCCACTCGGTGCCGACCGTCGAGCTGGCCGCCGAAGCGCTGCTGGACCTGGGCAGTCGTGAAAAGACCACGCCGGCGATTACCCCCGGGCTGGTCCTGGAAGCGGTCGGCGAGAGCTTCCAGATGGCGCCGGGCGACCTGACGGGGGCGAAGCGGGACAAGGCAACGGCGCTGGCGCGCCGGGTAGCCATGTACGTCCTGCGGCAGGAAACCAGCCTGTCCGTGGCCCAAATCGGGGAAGTGCTGGGGGGAAGGGACGCTTCGGCGGTGACCAACGCCGGCAAGAAGGTGACCGCCGAGCTGGGCGACAACCGGTTCCTGAGCCGCAAAATACAGGATATCCAAAAAATCATCAATTTTAAGTCAACGCCCTCCCGGCGCTAACCCCGGTGCCGCAGTTGCCGGACAACCCACCCGGTGAAGTCTCCCTTTCTGCAGCAGCGCGGCCATGACGTCCCTCCGGCATTGAGAAAAAATTCCGGTTAATTTTAGCCTTTTTAGGGGAAATTAGCTGACAAATTTGGGGATATTTTGTACAATCACCGGAGGGCGGCCCTCGTCCTGGATATTTCCTCCTCCGCTTATTATTACTGATATAATTAAATCTCCTAAATGATACCCCTGTTGATATATAATAGATAATATGATTGTGAATTATCTTATCAGTCCGGGTATTGAGTGGTTAAAGGTGAAAGATGTTTGATTTAGTTGCCCTGACGGTAAAAGCGGGCCGGGGAGGCGACGGGGCGATAAGTTTCCGGCGGGAGAAGTTCGTCCCCTACGGCGGTCCGGACGGGG
>JACZSH010000105.1:3194-4817 GCA_022574315.1 Chloroflexota bacterium
GGTATCGGCGTCGCTGAGACGTCGGTGAGCAGCCTGCGGAGGTTCCGCCAGAGGAGAAATTTCCGGGCAGGCGCCGGAGGGAACGGGGGGGGAAGGCAGAAGCACGGCAAGAACGGCGAGAGCGTCGTGCTGGAGGTGCCGGTGGGCACTCTGGTGACGCAGAAGACGTCGGTAGAAGACGGCGGGCGGCTGGCGGACCTGGAGAAAGCGGGCGAAAAAGTGGTCGTGGTGAGGGGGGGCCGGGGAGGACTGGGTAACATCCACTTCAAATCGTCGATCAACCAGGCGCCGCGCATCGCCCAGAGCGGGGAAGCCGGCGCAGAAAACGAGATAATACTGGAGATGAGGCTGATCGCCGACGTGGGCATAATCGGCTATCCCAACGCGGGTAAGTCGACGCTGCTGGCGGCAGCCTCCGCGGCCAGGCCGAAAATCGCCAGCTATCCCTTTACCACCCTGGAGCCGGTACTGGGTATGGTGGAGGTGGGGGTAAAGGGCTTCGTGATGGCGGAGATACCGGGGCTGATTGAGAAAGCTCACCTGGGGCGGGGTCTGGGTCACGATTTCCTGCGTCACAGCCTGCGCACCAAGATACTGATTCACCTGGTGGACGGGAGCGAAGAGCGGCCGGTAGCCAACATGAGGCAGGTCAACGCGGAACTGGCCCTGTTTGACTCGGCGCTGATACAGAAACCGCAACTGGTGGTGGTGAACAAGATTGACCTGCCGCCGGTAGCGGCGCGGATGGAAGAGCTGGAGGGAGAATTCGGCAGCGCCGGGACGGCCCTCCATTTCATCTCGGCGGAGACCGGACAGGGAGTCAGGGAACTGATGGCGGTGGCGATGGCAATGCTGACCAGGCTGGCGGTACGGCAGGAAGCGGTAACGAGCGTGTCCAGGAAAGTGTTCCGGCCGCAGCCCAGGGACGGGGTCGGTAACGTGTGGAAGGATGGGGAGGTCTACGTGGTCGAGGTAGCCGGCATGGCACGGCTCATCACCCCGGGCGGGGTGGCTACCTCCGAGGTAACCTGGCATTTGAAAAAGCAGTTGGAGAGGCTGGGAGTGCGCAAGACGCTGGAAAAAGCGGGCATCAAGCCGGGCGATAAAGTCCGCTGCGGTAATATTGAACTGGAGTGGTAACCGGATGAATAGAGGCGTATTTGGAGGCACCTTCGACCCGATACATAACGGGCACCTGGCGGTCGCCGAGGAGGTCAGAGAGCGGCTGAATCTGGCGGAAGTCATCTTCGTGCCCGCGGGGCAGCCGTGGCTGAAGACGGACTGGGTAATCTCGGCGGCGGAAGACCGCCTGAAGATGCTGCACCTCGCCCTGGATGGCAAACCCGGCTATAAAATCTCGGAGATGGAGATAGAGCGGGGGGGTCCTTCCTACACCATCGACACGCTCAAGGCGCTGCGGAAAGGGCCGGAGAGTGAGGACGAGCTATATTTCATCCTGGGACAGGACAATATGTGCCAGCTGCCGCAGTGGCGGGAAGCCGCCGAGCTGATAAAACTGTGCTACCTGGTGGCGGTACCCCGGCCGGGGTCAGCGCGGCCGAAGATGAAGGACCTGGAAGTAAGCCTGCCGGGAATAAAGGAGCGGGTGATGGTATTAAAGCG
>JACZSH010000016.1 GCA_022574315.1 Chloroflexota bacterium
CCCTCGTAATCCACCCGGCCGCTGGCCGCACCGGCAGTGCTCATCTGCTCGATAACATTTAACAGTTCGGCAATTACGTCCCCACCGCCGCTTTCGGCTACCTGCCCGCCGTTGAGCACCCGGTGACTATCAACGCGGAGCAAACGGTCGATAACACCGTTGCCAAAGCGAATCGCCGCCCCTTTCAACGTAAAACCACGTCCCCCATAAGTCAGTCCTTTTTCCCGTGAAACAGCTCACTGCCGGCGCCAGGGTAGACCACCCGCTCCGAAGGCGGAGTGGGATTTTTTACCGCCGGCCATTTATCCGGGTGGGGCTCCGCCCCTTCCCGCGCTAGCGAGGAGGGTACCTTGTCCCTCATCTGTGGCTCCCGGCGGATATCAATTCCGGCCACGTTATGCGAAAACTCGATGGGAATACCATTCGGGTCATGAGCGTAGATAGAATGGATGAACCCGTGGTCGATAACATCGGAGACGTTAAAACCGGCCGCCTCCAATCTGTCCTTCAATTCCCAGAGGTCTTCTTCGGCCTCAACCCCGAAGGAGACGTGGTCGAAGATAAAGGGGCCGCTGACCGGACGGCCATGCTCTTTATCCGGCACCGGCTCAACCCCCGACCACTCGAAGAAGGCAATCAGGTCGCTGTCCGAAATCTGAAAAAAGAAATGCCGGTATCCCGGTTGACCGAGACCGGCGACGAGGCGCATACCCAGTAAGTCCCGCCAGAATAAGATTGTCCGGTCCATGTCCCCGGTGGCCATGGCCAGGTGATTGACGCCATTGAAAACTACCATCTCTCTCCTCCTTACCCGGTTTTCACTGCTTTTTGTATACCTTCCTTACTTTAATTTTGCGCCTTATTATTTCAATTGGCAAACGCCCCACTCCCCCAATCCGGGTAAGTGTAAAGGGGGAGGAAGATTGGTATATAATGGACAGGAATCACCGGATTGGTTCGATAGCCATGCAGAAGCCAGTGGGAAAAGTAAAACTAATCAGTAAAAAAGGCTCGACACTGCACGATTTTCCTTACCGCTCGCCCGACCGGAAATGCCCCCATTTCTGGATAATCAACGTGACCCCTCCCGGCCCGGCTCACTGCGTCCACAGCTGTATCTACTGCTATGCCCGGCAGGCTATTTACTCTGATTACTCAGCGGAGACGCTGGTTTACGATAACCTGCCGGCACTGGTGGAAAAAGACCTGAAAAGAATCAATCTCTGTCCCCCGGTTTCCATCTCCAACGTATCTGACCCCTGCCAGCCCATTCCCGAACTCAGGATTGAGGTAAAGCGCCTGGTGCAACTGCTGATGCACTACGGAGTCTCCTTTTCCATCACCACCAAGGGGGACCCCGGGTTTCTCCTCGACCTGCCCGGCTTCGCCGCCTACCAGCCCAAGTTCGTCGCCGTTACGATTGAAGGCACCGCCGATATCCTCCTCCTGCTTTCGCCGGCCGCCCCTGCCTTTGACCGGCGGCTCGAAGCGGTGAGACGGCTGGCCGGACTTGGCATCGACACGCTAATCCGCTTTGACCCCGTTTTCCTCCATCTTTTCCAGGCCCTGTACGGCAATTCATGGTTTGACCAGATTGAGCGCCTGATGGGAACTTTTGCCGCCACCGGGGCAAAACACATTATATGCAGCACAGGAAGGCTGTCTAAAAACCGTACATTATCTGCCGACACCAGTCTCTGGCAGCAGGTACTGGAAATAGTACGAAGACTATCCAGGGAGGCCGCCCGCCGGTTTGAACAAGAATACCGGTACGAGCGGGGCGGGACCAGCCAGGGATACCTCTTGAAAAGAGAGTTAAGGCTTGGGTTCCACCACCGGCTCAAGGCAATAGTGGAAAGGAACGGCATGACTTATGCTACCTGCCAGGAACTAAGTGCCCCGGAATCTGACTCGGCGGGACTGCCGCACTGCGAGCGCTTCCGGCTGCCCTTCTCCAGAAAGCAGGCGGACGGCCATTTCCGAGCCATAGACGGGTGCACCGCCAACTGCCACGTCACTTGCCGGGAGATGAGCTCTCCTCCCTGCCAACAGCCGGAACTGGTATCAGCCCACCCCTTCAAACTCAGTCACCTCCGGGAACGGACCGCACCAGGAAATCGCCTTCCAGGTATGATATAATGGAAAAATCCGTGGTCTGCCTGAGAAGAGCCAAAGGAGATAATAACCATGCTTTATGACATACTTTTCTGGGTTGGAATGGTAATAGCCTTTATCCTCGTCGTCTTTTTCGTACCCCAATGGATACTGGTACGGAACATCCCCAAGGTAATTCGCGTTTTCCGGAACTTCAACGCCATTAATCCCAAAACCGCCCAGACGATAGAGGAACTGGGGCTCAATCCCAAACCGATGCTGGAACGGATGTTCCGGAGACGCGACCACAAACCGCGCGCCCTGCAATTCATGTTAAGAGTAGCTATGGTTGAAGTGACCGAGGACGGTAAACTCTACCTTAACGAGGAAAAACTTGTCCAGACCAGATGGCGTAATCTCTGATCCCGGCACCACCGGTACCGGAAAACAGCCCCGGGACGTTAACTGATATCCACCGGGTGGTATACTCAAAGGGCGGTAATTCCTGTCCCATGCTGCCGCCGGGATAATTTCCCCGTAATAAATATACCGGAGCAATGCCAGCGACCCAGACTTGACCGGTAAACCTTCGCCACAGTCGGGAAAATATCGCTTGGCGATACCGCTCCCCGTAAATTGACAACGCTCCTCGATAAAGGAGGTGCCAAAATGGAGACCGGCCAGAGAATCGGCATTCTAACCGGGGGCGGGGACTGTCCCGGTCTTAACGCGGCGATTCGAGCCGCAACTAAAATAGCCCTCCAGTCGGGTTACGAAGTAATTGGATTTCGTGACGGCTGGAAGGGTTTCCTGGAAGATAACCATGAAACCCTGGACAGTATCAAAACGTCCGGAATTATCGACCGGGGAGGCACGATTCTGGGCACGTCAAGATTCAGCCCGTTACGTACTGAAAATGGCGCCCAGTTGGTCCTGGACAGGTATAAAGCGATGGAGCTATCCGGCCTGATAGTCCTGGGCGGCAACGGGACGCTGAGTATCGCCGGTAAATTACACCGACAGGGCTTACCGGTGATCGGGATTCCGAAAACAATCGATAATGACGTTGCGGGCACCGATTACTCGATAGGTTTTCAAACCGCCGTTCAGATTGCCACCGACGCCCTGGACAGGCTACGCTCCACGGCGGAGAGCCATCACCGGGTGATGCTACTGGAGGTCATGGGGCGCCGGGCGGGGTGGATTGCGGTTTATGCCGGACTGGCCAGCGGCGCCGATGCCATACTGATACCCGAAATCCCCCTCACCGGCCAAAAAATGGACGAGCTTTGCCAGATGGTAAAAGGAAGAAAGAAGAAAGGCAAACATTTCAGTATCATCGTCGTGGCGGAAGGAACCAGGCTGGTCGAGAATGAGGGTCTGCCGGGCCTGGTGGGTGAAACCATCGGCAAAATAATTGAGGAGAAGACGGGACTGGAAACCAGGTTTTCCTCCCTGGACTATATCCAGAGGGGCGGCACACCGGTATCTTACGACCGAAACCTGGCGACCTGTCTCGGCATAAAAGCAGTTGAACTGGTCAGGGAAGGAAAGTACGGCGAAATGGCCGTGCTAAGGCGCAATAGTATTACCAGCACCCCGCTGGAAAAGACGGTTGATAAAGAAAAAACGGTAACCTTAAACGTCTACCGGATGGCGGCGATGTTTTTCAGTTAAAAACCCGCCAAAAGGCAGCTTGAGAAGAAATTACGGGGAGAGTTTCACCATGATACAGAGAATAAACCACGTCAGCATTACGGTCAAGGACCTGGACCACGTTATCGACTGGTTCCGGGACACATTTGGCTGCACCGACATCGGAGAGCCATACGGCTATGACGGGGAGTTGATTGAAAAGGTCACCGGTTATTGAAGGAACACCATGGGATCAGAGACTCCAGAAAACGGATTGGACGAACTGCTCCGGTTATCCCGGGGATTTACCCGCAAGACCGAAGATACGGCGAAGCAAGAAGCCCGAAAAAAACGGGAGCTGGCCGAGAAGAGGCAGGTTATATTCGGTCTCCGGGGAATCACTTTTGCCATGGCGCTGGAGCAACTTAAAATCGTTTCGGCTGAAGATGACATTGTTGCCAGGGTAAGTTCGTACCAAGCAAAAGAGGGCACCGCAGACCTGCGTAAATTAATCTCCGGTTTGACGTCCGAGCTCGAAGCTGTGGTCGGCAAGATGTCGCGTTCTAACCCCGAGCTGGCTTCCATGGAGCGCTCAATAAAGACTTTATCGATACTTATTGACCTGCTATTCTCGCTGAATTAGCCGGAACCTGCCTGTATAGCTACCCCCCAGAAAAGCTCTAAGATATTAAACGAACCTGATTATAAAAATAACAAAGTGGCAGCGCGCCTACCTGCTGAAGGTCGAGAAAGGTTAAACCAGTGTTTAATAGGACATCGATAAGTTGTGGTCACAATGAGTAAATCAAAAGTAGCGGTGATTAAATGCGATACGTATGATTATGACCAAGTATACGCCGCTGTCGAAGCCGGATTAAACCTACTGGGGGGCATGGCTAATTATGTGACGGAGGGTGAAAAAATATTAATCAAACCCAACGTACTAATAGGCTCAAATCCTGAAAAGTGCGTTTGTACACATCCATCTGTCTTCAGGGCGGTGGGAACAATATTAAAAAATATGAGGGTAACGGTATCTTATGGTGATTCATCCGGGTTCGGGAAAAGCGAAGCCAACATGAAGAGAGCCGGATTGAAGCAGGTGGCTGACGAACTGGATATCGTCCTGGCCGATTTTAATAAAGGAACGGTTGTTTCCCATAAAGAAGCCCTGCTGAATAAAAGGTTTATCGTGGCTAATGGGGTTTTGGAATCCGACGGGCTGATCAGTCTGCCGAAACTTAAAACCCACGGCCTGACCAGGTTCACCGGAGCGGTAAAAAACCAGTTCGGCTGTATCCCCGGTCTCAACAAAGGCCAATTTCATGTCAAGCTGGCTAATCCCTTTGATTTCGCTACCATGCTCGTAGACCTTAATACGCTGCTCAGACCACGGCTGTATATTATGGACGGAATTATGGCTATGGAAGGCAATGGGCCCAGAACCGGCCGGCCGAAGAAACTGGGCGTATTACTATTTTCCAGCGATCCGGTGGCTCTGGATTCAGTTGCCTGCCGAATCATTAATCTAAATCCCGAATACGTACCAACCTCAAAACTTGGGGAAAAGGCTGGCCTGGGAACTTATCATCCCGACAATATCGAAGTGATCGGGGAAGACATTGAGCCGCTGATTGATAAGAGCTTCGAAGTCGTTCGCAAACCAGTTATACCGGTATCAAGTGGGTGGTTGAGGACATTTATCAGGAACCAGTTATGTCCGAAACCAACTATTGATGAGAGTATTTGTACAAATTGTGGTAAATGTGTCAAGTATTGTCCAGTCAAACCTAAGGCGGTAAATTGGCATCGTGGAGATAAAATCAGACCACCTACTTATAAATACGAACAGTGTATTCGTTGTTATTGCTGTCAGGAATTGTGCCCTGAGGGGGCGATATTTCTACGAGAATCCCTGCCAGGCAGGATATTTAATCGCTGATATCAAGGTTATGATGTTCTTGAGCGTGGAGTCTAAAACACAAAGTGGCAGCGGGTGGATTTGAACCGCCGACCAAGGGCTTATGAGTCCCCTGCTCTACCACTGAGCTACGCTGCCAACAAGCAGAATATAGCACGAACGAACATAGCTGTCAATTTTTCCTGATAACGTGGACACCGGTGGCTTTAAAAGAAGCGAAGACTTTTCTCCCTGTTACCAGCTTCATTTCCTCAGCCGACTTCCGGGTAACCATCACCACCAGCGGAAATCCGCAGTCTATCTCAACCCGGGTGAGCGGCCCCATGGCCACCGCCCAGGTTACTTCTCCGGGATAAGAGTTGCGGGCACTGCTGGAAACCGGGGAGAGGGCAAGGGTAATATCTTCCGGCCGGACACAGGCACTGACCGCCCGGCCCACGGCATAATCCGAGATTGCCTCGATGAGCCTGCCGCCAATATCTATGGTGACAATTCTATCCTGGTTGGAAGTAATCACACCGTCGATGATATTCTCGACACCAACCAGCCGGGCAATATCCCGGTTACCTGGAGTCGCAAACACGTCCCTGGAGTTACCGACTTGAAGCAGCTTGCCGTTCACCAATACCCCTATTCGGTCAGCCAGACGCTGTCCCAGGGCCATATCATGCGTCGCCAGGACAAACGTGGTCGTGTAATGCTTGATAACCTCCGTTATCAACTCTTCAATCCGGCCTGCCGAAACCGGGTCGAGATTTGCCGTGGGTTCGTCCAGCAGTAACACCTCCGGCTCCAGCGCCATTGCCCGGGCGATAGCCACCCGCTGCATTTCACCCCCGGATAAAGTGCGCGCATTTCGGTTTCTCTCCGGGAGAAGGCCGACTTCCTCCAGGATATGGCTGACTTTTTCGCGCAGGCGGCTTTTATTCTCTCCACGCCACCTCAATCCGCTGGCCACGTTATCAAAAACGCTCCGGTTAAATACCACCGGTTTCTGGAGTACGAAGGCCATCCGACGGCGCATTTCCAGCCTCGACCTCGCCGATTGAGCGGTATCCATACCATCGAAGTAGATTTTCCCGGATGCCGGGGTGTCAATCAGGTTGAGTAAGCGTAAAAGCGTGGTCTTCCCGGCGCCAGTGGCGCCAATGAGGGCAAAGACCTCGCCTTTCTCAATGGCCAGATTGATATTTTGCAGAATATACCGGTCGTCTGCCTTCTGGCTCAAGTTCACCGTTTCTATAAAAGCCATCTTTACCTCTGCTGGACCCGGTTTAAAATAATATTGATGACCAGGGCGATAGATATCAGGATTATCCCCAGGGCGATGGCAAGTTCCAGATCACCCCGGGAAGTCTCCAGAGAAATGGCGGTGGTGATGACCCGGGTAAATCCCTTGATGTTACCGCCTACCATCAGCGCAATGCCGATTTCCGAGATAGCCCGGCCAAACCCCATGATAACGGCCGCCAGGACCGCGTAACGGGCCTCCCTGAGGGCGACGACGGACGCCTGGAAGTCACTGGCACCGAGCGACAGGGCGGTATCCAGTATCGCCTTGTCTACGCCACTGAGAGCGGAGATGGTCAACCCGAGCATCACCGGAGTTATCAGCATTACCTGACCAATGACCATTATCGCCGGCGTGAACATCAGGTCGAGTCCACCCAGAAGCCCGGCCCGGGAAAACAGCACGAAAACGAACAGGCCGATAGCGACGGTAGGAACACTGAAAAAGGTCTGAATAATACTCACCAGGAACCTTTTGCCCGGAAAATTTCGGAAGTGGATGAGACTGCCCAGCGGCAGGCAGATTAAAGAGGCAAGGATGGTAGAGGTCACCGAAATTGTCAGTGACCGGCCGGCTATCTCCATCACCTCCGGGTCGAGGGTAAAAATAAGCTCCAGGGCCCGGGTCAGGCCCTGCCATATCTCCGTCAATTTATTGCCCCTTATCCAGTATTTTTATGTCAATCACGCGATTGTTTTATTCCGGCACGGCACCAGCACCGGGAGTGAACAATTGCCGGCCATATTCCTCTACTCCGTAGCGGCCGATAAGCTCCTGCGTCTCCGGGGAAATAAGAAAGGTTATCAGGTTATTGGCCATAACATTATCAACTCCGGCCACTTTTTCCGGATTTACCGCAATCGCCGAGTAGACGTTGAGCAGCCTGCTGTCCTTGTTGATAATCAGCCCCAGCTCCAGGTTGCTCCGGTAAGCAAGAAAGGTACCTAAGTCGGTCAGCGTGTATGCCTGTTTCTCGCTGGCCATCCTGAGGGTCGGTCCCATACCACTTCCCGACTCCAGGTACCAGTCACCGGCATTCCTGACCGTTTCATAGTCGTAGCCGGCGCTTTCCCAGATACTTTTCTCTTTGGAGTGAGTCCCGGAATCGTCTCCCCGGGAAACAAAACCATAGCGGGCAGCATTCATCAATTTACGAAAAGCATCCACCGAACTCAATCCCTTGATGCCAGCCGGGTCAGCTTCCGGACCGACGATGAGAAAATAGTTATAAGCGAAGGGTACCCGCTCTATTCCATAACCTTCAGCCACAAACTGCTCTTCGCGGGCTCTAGAGTGCACGGTGATGATGTCGACATCCCCCCTTCGCCCGTATTCCAGGGCCCTGCCGGTACCGGCGTATATCACGTCCAACTCCACGCCGTACAGTTCCTCAAACACGGGTTCCAGATACCCCCAGAGGCCGGTGTCGTAGAGACTGGTCGTCGTCGCCACCCGCAGCCGTTGCTGGGGAGGGGTGAGCGGCCTACCGGAAGGATTACAACCGGTCATCGTCATTATCATGCCGGCGGCCATCACCAGGACAATCAGGGTAATAATCAGCCCGTTTTTCGCATACCCCGACTGAGAAAAGACACGCACCCGGCACAATAATACGTTACTGAGGCGATGGAGATGGCACCCCGTCCGATTGACGAAGTTTACAAGCCAGACCAAGACCAAGATAAGTTCTCCTTTCCAATCACGGGAGGCAACGCCGTTTCCAGCGCTACCCTCTCGGCCAGTCTCCATAGGCGAACCTCCAGGAGAGCAGGCTCGGAGAAATCCTTAAATTTGCCAGAAGCTATTTTAACATAATTTTTACCGGGCGAGCAACTTCGTCCGTGTCTTGACGATGAGGTAAGCCTCTGTTAAAATCAAGAGCAACTTTCGGGCAGGCAACCTGCTTCAGATAAGACCAAGGAGAGTTACCATGTCTCTTATTGATTACCAGAAAGAAGGTAGAATCGCCACCTTCACCATCAACCGCCCGGAAGCCTATAACGCCATGAACGTGGCGGCAATCAAAGAGCTTCACCGGGCAATGGTGGACTTCCGTGATGATGACGAACTGTGGGTGGGTATCGTTACCGGTGCTGGTGAAAAAGCTTTTTGCGCCGGAGCCGATATCGGGGATATGCTGCCCTTCTTACAGAAAACCCTGCCGCAAAGTCCCTGGGCAACACCGGCGACGCCGATGCGGGGACTGGAGCTGTGGAAACCGCTTATCGCCGCTATCAACGGGATAGCGATGGGCGGCGGCCTGGAGATAGCCATGGCCTGCGATATCAGGATTGCTTCCGAGAAAGCCCGCCTGGGGTTACCCGAAGTGACCCTGGGGCTGATACCTGGCTGGGGCGGCACCCAGCGACTGCCCAGACTGGTGCCCTGGGG
This sequence comes from Chloroflexota bacterium, assembly GCA_022574315.1. GTDB lineage: Bacteria > Chloroflexota > Dehalococcoidia > Dehalococcoidales > RBG-16-60-22 > JACZSH01. The sequence goes on from JACZSH010000016.1 coordinate 9,333, forward strand.
CCAGGCCGCCGAAATGATTTTCACCGGAAAGTCCATCGATGCCCGGGAAGCCTGCCGCATCGGCCTGGTGAATAAAGTCGTCCCCCCGGAAATGGTAATGCCGACCGCCCGTGAACTGGCCGACGTCATTTGCCAGGCCGGGCCACTGGCGGTAAGAGCCGCCAAAGAAGCCATGGTTAGAGGCAGCCGCCTGAGCCTGGAAGACGGATTGAGGCTGGAAAACGACCTGGAAGCCCGCGTCATGGACACGGAGGACTATACCGAGGGAACCACCGCTTTCCGCGAAAAAAGAAAACCCGACTTTAAAGCAAAATGATTCCCGGAATGGAGTAACCGCATGGAAATCAGGCAAGTAGGCGTCGTTGGCTGCGGGCAGATGGGCGGCGGCATTGCCCAGGTATCCGCTCTGGCCGGCTACCGGGTGGTCGTCTCGGAAATAAACGCCCAACTTCTGGCCCGGGGGATGGCCGCCATCGCCGCCTTTCTGGACAAAAGCACGGCCAGGGGTAACCTGACGCCATCGGATAAAGACGCCGCCATGAGTCGCCTCCAGGGAACCACCGATATGAAGGACTTCAACGATTGCGACCTGGTAATCGAGGCGACCGTGGAGAACCTGGAACTGAAAAAGAAAATATTTGGCGAACTGGATAAAATCTGTCCGGAACACGCTGTCCTGGCCTCCAATACCTCCAGTCTCTCGATAATCGACATGGCCATGGCTACTTCCCGACCGGATAGGGTACTGGGGATGCACTTTTTCAACCCGGTGCCGGTAATGAAACTGCTGGAACTGGTCAGGACCATCGCCACCAGCGATGATACTTTTGCCGCCGGGAAAAGCTTTGGCCAGTCCATCGGGAAAACGGTCATTGTTACCCAGGATACCCCCGGGTTCATCGTCAACCGGCTGCTGGTACCACAGCTGCTCAACGCGATACGAATGTTGGAAACCGGTGTGGCTACCCGGGAGGATATTGACGCCGGCCTCACCCTGGGACTGAACCATCCCATGGGGCCGCTGGCCTTATCTGACCTGATCGGGCTGGATACGGTGCTCTTTATCGCCAACAGCCTGTATGATGAATTCAAAGAAGCACAGCATGCTCCCCCGGTATTGCTGGCCAGGATGGTTACCTCTGGCAGACTGGGACGCAAGACGGGCACCGGATTCTACGAATACGGAAAGAGCCGTAACGTCTGAAAGAAGAAAGGAGACGGTAACTATGAGTATCAAAGGGAAAGTGGCACTGGTCACGGGAGGTTCTGGTGGACTGGGCAGGGTACACAGCCTGTCGCTCGCCAAAGCGGGCTGTGATGTCGCCGTTACCGGACACAGTCACCTGGAAAAAGCGGAAGCCGTGGTCAAGGAAATTGAAGCCCTGGGCAGAAAAGCCATCGCGGTCAAGGTAGACCTGGCCAACCTGGACGAAGTCCAGGCCGGGGTACAGAAAGTGGCAGCGTCACTGGGGCCGGTTGACATCCTGGTAAATAATGCCGCTTTTGGTATCGTGAGAGCCGTCACCATCGTCAAGATGGATAAAGCGGACTGGGACCGCGACCTGAGCGTCAACCTGACCGGAGCCTTCAACACCATAAAATGCTGCATGCCGGGCATGGCGGAGCGGGGTTGGGGTCGCATCATCAACATTTCGTCAATCGCCGGCACTATGGGCGGGATGGGGCAGGGCAGTTATGCCGCGACCAAAGCCGGACTTATCGGCCTGACCAAGACGGCCGCGCTGGAAGGCGCCCGCAAAGGCATTACCTGCAACGCCATCGTGCTCGGCGTCTTCGCCGGAGGCAGCTTCAATGAGGTAGCCCCCGAGTTCCAGGAGCGGATAATAAAACGCATGGCTTTACGCCGGGCGGGCGACCCTCAGGAGCTGAGCAACGTCGTGGTTTTTCTCGCCTCCGAGGAATCAAGCTACATTACCGGCGAGGCAATTGAGGTCAGCGGCGGCGCCAGCCTGTTTACCTTCTAGTAAGTTATGGTAGAATAAAACTTGACTCGTAATAATGGCTAATATTTTAGTGGACAGGGTATATCATGACAGTGACCAAGGTCAGCAAAAAAGAAAAGCGACCGGAAAGCGAAAAGCCGTTAAACATAGAGACGGTTACCTGGGAAGACCTGACCTGGGTTAACATCGAGTACCCTACGGAGCGGGAGACAGACTATCTGGCGCAAAACTATCCCTTCCACCCTCTGGACCTGGATGACTGCCTGAGTCGCATACAGCGACCCAAGATAGACGAGTATAAAGACTACCTGTTTGTGGTCTTCCATTTTCCGATATTCAACAGAGAAGCCAGGGTAACCAGTCCCAGCCAGCTATCGGTATTTATCGGCGAAAACTACCTGATTACCGTGCACAAAGGGGAACTAAAACCACTGGTAAAGCTTTTCCGCGACTGCCAGATTAACGAAGACTCAAAGCAGGAGGCCTTTAACCGGGGCTCTGGCTACTTACTCTACCGTGTCGTCGACCGGTTGATTGACTACTGCCTGCCGATACTTAACCGGGTCGTCGACAATATTGAACAGGTTGAAGATGATATCTTTGCCGATGACCCGCGCGGCGCCATAAAAGACCTCTCGATACTGAGACGCGATATCATTTCTTTCCGACGGATTATCTGGCCGATGCGGGCGGTTATCGGCAGCCTGGAACCAAAAATACGCCGGTTTACCAAGATGGACCTGGCGGTTTATTTTGGCGACACTGTCGACCACATTGACAAAATCTGGGACGCCCTGGACGAATACAAAGAGGTTATCGAAGGTCTCAACGACACTTACGACTCTCTGGCCACCAGCCGCACCAATGAAGTCATGCGCATGCTGACGGTTATCGCCACCATTCTCCTGCCTATTACTGTCGTCGCCAGCCTCTGGGGAATGAACATCCCGCTACCTTTCCAGGATTCGGCATATTCACTGGTATTTGTTTTTCTGGTCATGATAGTTATTATCGGCGGCATGTTGTTCCTCTTCCGCCGCAAGCACCTGATGTAGTCCGGCGGGCCAAAGGCTTTAGCATGAATGTTTCACACCGTTTAGTGATTATTACCGCCATTTTTATTACTTGCCTTATTACCGCTAATGTTATCGCCGTCAAATTAGTCAGCCTTGGCCCGGTTATCTTGCCCGCCGCCATCTTTGTTTTCCCGCTGAGTTACATCTTCGGTGACGTGCTGACCGAGGTCTACGGCTACCGCCAGGCCCGGCAAGTCATCTGGCTCGCTTTTATCTGCAACCTTATCTTCGTCATCTTTGTCTGGGTGGGGCAGATACTACCGCCGGCCTCTTTCTGGGAAGGACAGTCGGCCTACGAGCGCATCCTGGGTTATACGCCGAGACTGCTGGCGGCTTCGTTCCTCGGCTACCTGGTCGGTGAGTTCGCCAATTCTTTTATCATGGCCAGGATGAAAGTCCTGACCCGGGGGCGCTGGCTGTGGAGTCGTACCATCGGCTCCACGGTAGTCGGACAGGGACTGGATACCGCCCTATTCATCACCATTGCCTTTATCGGCACCCCCGCCTTTTTACCGGTGATGATTCTCTACCACTGGCTGGCGAAGACGGTAATTGAAGCCCTGGCAACGCCGGCAACTTACCGTCTGGTAAACTACCTGAAACGAAAAGAGGGAATAGACGTCTACGACGACGAGACGAACTTCAACCCTTTCCGCATTGCCGATTCGTCAAACTGAAAGGTGAGCAATAATGAAAATCAAAGTCCTGGGTGCCCATAACTGTGAATCGTCAGCCACCAGACTGGTCAGCCTGTTAATCGATGATGTCCTGGCACTGGACGCGGGCAGCCTTACCTCCAGCTTGACCTTTGCCGCCCAGCAGAAACTGAAGGCAATCCTGCTCACCCACCAGCATTATGACCACATACGGGACGTCCCAGCACTGGCGATGAACGCCCTTTTTTCTGAAACCAACATCAGCGTCTACGCCACGCAAATGGTTCGTGACGCCCTGGAAACCCACTGGCTGAACGGCGTCACCTATAGCCGCTTCCTGGAAAAACCAGAGGGAAATCCCATTATCAATTTCACCACCGTTGAGCCGTATAAAGCCCTGCAAATCGGTGACTACCGGGTTTTACCGCTACCGGTGTCTCATTCCGTACCTACCACGGGTTATCAGATTACGGGACCTGATGGTAAAAAGTTATTGTACACCGGGGACACCGGGCCGGGGCTGTCCGACTGCTGGGAACACGCCTCCCCAGACCTGATTATTACCGAGGTCACCGCCCCTGACCGGTACGTTGAATTTAGCCAGAAGAATAGGCACCTCACGCCCGGTTTACTCAAAGAAGAGCTAATCTCCTTCCGAAAGCAAAAAGGCTACCTGCCGCCGGTGGTTACCGTCCACATGAACCCGAGACAGGAAAACGAAATAGCCACTGAAATTACCCTGGTCGCCGCCGAGTTAAAAACTTCCATCAGCCTGGCTTATGAGGGAATGCTGATTCAGCTGTAAACTGGAGGGATGGTCTCATAAACATATTCAAGTTTATTGTGGACCACAACGTTGGCAAGCTGACAAAATGGCTGCGGATGATGGGTTACGACACCATTTTCTTTCAAGGCGCCGACGACTCACAAATGGTGGCCAGGGCGCTACCCGAAGACAGGATAGTGCTGACCCGCGATACCCAGCTAATAAAACGGGGAGTGTTTACCAGCGGTCGGCTTAAGGTCATCCTGATTCAGAGCGACGTACCGGAATCACAAATACGGCAGGTATTAAACGCTTTACAGATGGATGCCCCGTCCCAGCCATTCACCCGCTGCCTGGAGTGTAATCAGCCCCTGGAAGAAAGGAGGAAAGACCAGGTAGAAAACCGCGTGCCGCCTTATGTCTTTAAAACGCAGCGCCAGTACATGGAATGCCCGGCCTGCCATCGGCTTTACTGGAGAGGCACCCACTGGGAAGCAATGACCGGAAAGCTGAGCCGGTTAGCCGGAAAGCAGCCGCGGTAACACAGTTGACCATAGGCGAGTATATTGCTACACTCAAAAGTAACCGGATGACGGGTTTTTCGACCATGAAAATAGTGACCAGTGAAGAGATGCGCCAGATAGAGCAGGCCTGCTCCAGTATCGGCCTGCCTCCCGAGGCACTCATGGAGAAGGCGGGTAAGTCCATCGCCGAAGAGGTTGGGCGCATCCTGGGTGATGTTAATCGGCAGCGCGTCCTTTTCCTGGTCGGGCCGGGGAATAACGGCGGGGACGGGCTGGTAGCCGCCCGCCACCTCCACGACCAGGGAGCCGGGGTAAGCGTCTTCCTTGCCGGTCGGCGACCGGCGGATGACCCGAATCTGCGCCTGGTAGAGGAGCGGAACATTACCATTATTGACGCCTCCCGGGACGAGAACCTGGCCGGATTCGACGAGCTGCTTGCCTCAGCGAGCTGCGTTATCGATGCTCTCTTCGGCACCGGTAAAATCCGTCCCCTCCAGGGTGTCTTTCAGCAGGTGCTGGAAAAGACCCTCCGGGCTAAAGAGGCGCGGGGTGGCATGCGTATCATCGCCGTTGATTTACCTTCCGGAGTCGATGCCGATAGCGGCGCCGCCGACCCGGCCAGTCTTTCGGCGGATAACACCATCAGCCTCGGCTACCCCAAGACGGGATTGTTCCGCTTTCCCGGAGCGGAAAGAGCCGGCAAGCTGAGCGTAGTCGATATCGGCATTCCGGACTACCTGGCGGACGCCATAACCACCGGGCTTACCACCGATGAATGGGCGAGGAGCATCCTTCCCAGGCGTCCGCTTAACGCCAACAAGGGAGATTTCGGCAAGGTGCTGGTAGTGGCTGGCTCCATGAATTACACCGGCGCGGCCTGCCTGGCCTGCAGCGGTGCGTTAAGAGTCGGCGCCGGACTGATAACCCTGGCCACCGCCGCCAGCCTGCTTCCTGTCATGGCCGCCAAGCTGACGGAAGTAACCCATCTGCCGCTGCCCGAATCGGAGGCAGGGGCTATCTCTCCCCGGGCAGTGGAACTCATTGACCAACAAAGCAAAGATTATGATGTAATGCTCGTGGGCTGCGGGCTGGGGCAAAGCCAGTCAACTGTTGACTTCGTCCGCGCCCTGCTCTTAAAGCAAGGACTACCGGCTCTGGTCATCGACGCCGACGCCCTGAACACGCTGGCCATAACACCGGACTGGTGGCAACGGCTACCCAATGATGCTATACTTACCCCACATCCCGGTGAAATGGGGCGACTGAGCGGACTGGAAATAGCCGAGATACAGGCGGACCGGACAGGCACCACCCGGAAGTTCGCCCGGGAGTGGCAGAAAACGGTTGTTTTGAAGGGGGCTTATACCGCGGTGGCCGCACCGGACGGTCGGGTGATGGTCAGTCCCATGGCCAATCCGGGACTGGCTTCGGCCGGCACCGGAGACGTACTGGCCGGAACGATTGCCGGGTTACGGGCGCAGGGCTGCCCCGTATTCGAATCGGCCGTGCTCGGCGTTTACCTTCACGGTAAGGCCGGGGAAATGGTCAGGGATAGGCTGGGCGAGGCCGGAATGATTGCTTCCGACCTCCTGCCCTCGCTGCCGGCGGTCATTAAACAATTAAAGGAGCAAAGTCAGGAGAGAAATGCTGCTGGCAATTGATATTGGCAACACGGATACCACCCTGGGGGTTTTTGACGGGGAAAAGCTCCGGGCGACGTGGCACATGGCAACCGAAGTACACCGTATGCCGGACGAATACGCGGCGATACTATTAAACCTGCTGCGCTACCAGGACCTGGCAGTGACTGATATTAAAGAGGTAGCCCTGTGCAGCGTGGTGCCGCCGCTGGTGACCACTTTTGAGGAATTATCGCAGCGCTACTTCGGCACCTCGCCGCTGGTGATAGGCGCCGGAGTCAAAACCGGGGTGCGCATCCTGATGGACAACCCGAGAGAGGTGGGTGCCGACCGAATCGTCAATGCCGCCGCCGCCCACCATATTTACGGCGGGCCGGTCATCATCACCGACCTGGGGACGGCGACAACTTTTGACGTCATCTCCCGGGAAGGGGATTACCTGGGCGGGGTAATTGCCTCGGGTATAAGTACGGCGGCGGAAGCCCTTTTCGCGCGGGCGGCCATGCTCCCCCGCGTGGAGCTGGTCCGACCCAAAAACGCCATCGGCACCAGCACCATTTCCGCCATGCAGTCGGGCCTCATCTTCGGCTACGTGGGACTGGTAGAGGGCATCGTGGCACGTATCCAACGGGAACTGGACGGCAAAGCTAAAGTAGTGGCCACCGGCGGCTACGCTCAACTTATCGCCAATGAAACCAGGGTAATCGACGAGGTAAACCCGAATCTGACGCTGATTGGGCTCCAGATTATCAACAAAATGAACAAGGCATAAACCGGCGGAGGCGTGAGCCGGCCAGAGAGATGACCATGCTAACCGATAAAACGATAGTTTTGGGTATTACCGGCGGCATCGCCGCTTACAAGGCGACTGACATCGCCAGCAAGCTGACCCAGGAAGGCGCCAGGGTGGAAGTGGTGATGACCGAGTCCGCCACCCGGTTCATCACGCCGCTGACCCTGCGCAGCATCCTAGTGCAATTGTGGGCCAGCTATCATGGTGTCCAGATCTTGGGGCAACAGATTTGGAGCGGTAGAAAGGTCTACCCGGTGACCGCCGTCTATTCTGTGGCATTGCTGGTGGTGGTGGCCCGGCTGGAGAATGGCGGTGGTTACGGTCTCTTTGACTTTGCCTGGTTCAGCTTCGCAGCCGACCAGCTTGCCAACTCCCTCTTCAGCCCCCTCCAGATAACGTTGTTGGGTGGAGTATACCTCTGGTGGAGGGGGTATCGGCTGGCCCGCTCGCGTCTTCAACCCGAGCAGGCCTTCCACTCCTTCATGCTGGGATTGGTCGGTATCATTCTTGGGCTCCTACTGCGGGAGCTGGCTTTCCGGGCCGATTCCGGCAAACCTACGGGGCAGGATCTGACCGCCCTCATTACCGCCAGCTTCTTCTTTGCGTCCTTCTTCGTCCTTGCCCTCAGCCACATCCGAAGAATCAGGGCCGAAATGATGCGCCGAGAGGAGGATTCCCAGTTGTTCAGCCGGCAGTGGCCTGCCGTCCTGCTAGGGGTAGTGGCCTTGATGATTCTGGTGGGATGGCTTGCGGCCCTCCTCTGTTCCTTCGATGTTTTCTCTCCTGTCGTCTATCTCTTGTCGCTCCTTGGCGATGTGCTGCTCGTCGTCGTCTACTACGTGGTATTCCTTCCCCTGGCCTATATTGCCGCCGGATTCACGTATGCCTTGATATGGTTTATCGGACTCTTTGGCCCTGCCCCGGATATACAGATTCAGCTGCCCGGCCGGCCGGCGATCGGCGAGCGGGAGACATCTGAATCGGGTGGAGGGTTCCCATCTTGGCTCCTTGCACTGCTGCGGTGGAGCCTCGTCACCCTGGTCATAGCCCTGATCGTGTACCTTCTGGTACGCCTGCTGCTGCGCAATCGGTATCGTGCGGCCTCTGATGAGATCAGGGAGACCCACGAGTCCGTCGGGACATGGAAGGATGTGGTTCGCGACATCCTGGTGGCCTTCTTCACGTTGCTATTCTGGTTCCAGGACCGGGGCAGGCGATGGCGTCACGAGGTCCGTGCTCATGTGATGGGAAGCAGGCGTGGTCCGGGAGAGATGGCCGAAGTCAGAGTGTTGTACCGCCGGTTGCTGCTGGAGGCTCGGGAAGCCGGATTCCCAAGGCGGGTAGGGGAGACACCCCTGGAATACCTTGCCACCTTGGAGCACCATCTCCCATCAGAGCAGCAGCCCCTGGAACGTCTGACATGGGGATACACCACCGTCCGGTATGGAGAGCAGGCCATCTCCCATACGGAGCGCATGCTGCTCAACCAGCTGTGGAGGGGTATCTACAACACC
>JACZSH010000106.1 GCA_022574315.1 Chloroflexota bacterium
TTGCTTCGTCACGGCGCTCCTCGCAATGACAGGAAAAGGGAGCAGGGGACACAGGGGGATGGGGTTGATAAACATTAAGGGGAAGGCCTGGGGGAAAGGGCAGCCCGCCTGACCCCCCGCGCCGGAGACTTGAATTATCACCCGTTTAATGCTAAAGTCTCTCATGGCGTGAAGCATATTTTTCTAAAACGCAGAACTAAAACGTAGCTATCTTTCGGCCCCGCGGCCAGGATAGCTTTTTTATTGTCCAGAAAGGAGCGGAGGTTATAGATGTACAAGATACTCTTGAGGCAGGACCTGGTGCCCAATACCCACCTCTTTAAAATTGAAGCCCCCGAGGTAGCCAGGAAAGCCCGCCCCGGCCAGTTTATCGTCATCCGGATTGACGAAAAAGGCGAGCGCATCCCCTTGACCGTAGCCGGCTGGGATGAAAAAGAAGGCAGTGTCACCGTGGTCTGCCAGGAAGTGGGCACCACCACCCGCCGGCTGGCCAAACTGGGGACCGGCGATTCAATAATCGACTTCGTCGGGCCGCTGGGCATACCCACCCATATTGAAAAGCTGGGCACCGTCGTCTGCGTGGCCGGCGGCTTTGCCGTGGCGGTGGTGACGCCGATTGCCCGGGCGCTGAAAGAAGCCGGTAACCGGGTTATCTCCATCCTGGGGGCGCGTAACCGGGAGCTCATTTTCTGGGAAGAAGAGCTGCGCTCCGCCAGCGACGAGCTTATCGTGACCACCGATGACGGCTCTTACGGGCGCAAAGCCCTGGTCACCGAGCCGCTGAAAGAGCTTCTCGAAGGCGATGAAGACGTCAAACGGGTTATCGCCATCGGCCCCAGCATTATGATGAAGTTCTGTGCCAAGACCACGGAGCCGTTCGGAGTGAATACCGTGGTCAGCCTGAATCCGATTATGGTTGACGGCACCGGTATGTGCGGCTGCTGCCGGGTATCGGTGGGCGGCCTGACCAAGTTTGTCTGTGTCGATGGGCCTGATTTTGACGGGCACCAGGTGGACTGGGACTTGTTGTTCGCCCGTCAGAAAACGTATCTTGACGAAGAAAAAGAGTCTCTCGAGAAGTGGCAGGGTCAGGCACACTCATAGCCCAGAACCTGGAGGTATGAAAATAGATGGCCAAGCTTAATCTGAACCGGGTGGATATGCCCAGGCAGGAACCTGAAGTCAGGGGCAAAAACTACGATGAGGTGGCGCTGGGCTATAGCCTGGAGCAGGCGCAGGAAGAAGCCACCCGTTGTATCCAGTGCCCCAAGTTTCCCTGCAAAGCCGGCTGTCCGGTACAGGTAGACATCCCGGAGTTTATCCTGGCCCTTCGGGACGGAAATTTGCCCGAGGCGGCGAAGATACTGAAAGGTAAAAATGCCCTGCCCGGTATCTGCGGTCGGGTTTGTCCCCAGGAGACGCAGTGCGAGGTAGTCTGCGTCCTGGCGAAGAGAGGCGGCCAGGTGGCTATCGGTCGCCTGGAACGCTACGTGGCTGACTGGGAAAAGGCAAATATGGGCGCTTCGGTGGTAACCCCCGTGGCCGGCAAACCGGGCGGCAAAAAAGTGGCCGTGATTGGTTCCGGACCGGCCGGACTGACCGCCGCCGCCGACCTGGTGAAGTACGGGCATTCGGTGACCCTCTTTGAAGCGCTGCACGTGGCCGGCGGCGTGCTCATGTACGGCATACCCGAATTCAGATTACCTAAAGATATCGTCCAGGGGGAAGTAGATTATGTGGCTTCGCTGGGTGTCGATATTAAACTTAATTCAGTAGTCGGCAAGCTGGTCACGATTGATGAGCTGTTGGAAGACGGCTATGAGGCCGTTTTCCTGGGCACCGGCGCCGGGCTGCCGATGTTCATGGGCATCCCGGGAGAAAACCTCAACGGCATTTATTCGGCAAACGAATTTCTAACCCGGATCAATCTGATGAAGGCATATCGTTTCCCGGAATATGACACTCCGGTCAGGGTTGGCAAGAACGTGGCCGTAATCGGCGGCGGCAACGTCGCCATGGACTCAGCCCGGTGCGCGCTCAGACTGGGCGCCGAGAAAGTCTACATTGTTTACCGGCGCTCCGATGCCGAACTGCCGGCCAGGCGTGAAGAAGTGGAAAACGCCCAGGAAGAAGGCATCATTTTTAAATTTTTGACCAATCCCAAGCAGTTTATCGGCGACGAGAAAAACAACGTGGTGGCGATGGAGTGCTTTGAGATGGAGCTCGGCGAGCCGGACGAGAGTGGACGGCGCCGGCCAATAGTTAAAGAAGGCAGCGAGTTTACCATGGAGGTTGACGTGGTCATTATCGCCCTGGGCACCACCCCCAATCCCCTTATCGCCCAGACGACCGCCGGCCTGGAGACCACCCGGAAAGGCACGGTGGTAGCTGACGAAACGGCCGGTAAAACGGTCAAAGACAGGGTGTGGGCGGGTGGCGATATCGTCACCGGCGCGGCCACGGTAATCAGCGCCATGGGGGCCGGCAAGCGTGCCGCCGCCGATATCAACGAGTTTTTGAGCAAACAATAACGCTGGCTTAAGCTGGCGGGTTATCAAAGAGGGGCGAAAGCCCCTCTTTGTTTTGTCTTCCTTTACCGGTTTGCGCTGACCAGGATTGACACCGGGTTCGGTTAGTAATAGGATATTCAACAAGCTACCGCGTGAAGGGAGAAGTAATGACAGATTGCACGAAAGAGTAGCTTATTGGTGGCCTGATTCTGTCCAGTTTTCTCTTTTGAATAATTTTCCTCACCGTCTTATTATTAAGTACTAGAGTACTTCTGGCATACCTGCAGCAACAAAATGACGGATTGTTACGGTAGAGATTGCGAGCCCCGAAATTAATTGGATCCTAGTCGTATGATGTGACACATTGAGCCTGATTAGCCAGGTAAGATTATACAACTGGTTTAGAGATATTTCCCGGGTGGCTTATTGAGAAGACGGAAAGATCGGCCTGTTTTCTATCCTAAGCTCTTCGAGCGCTTTATCCCATAACTTCTGCATAATTGCCATCAGTTGCCGGTGTTCTTCGTTGGATAAAACAGCCATTATCTTATGTACAGGCTCTATTTTTTTTGCATTATGAACGGCTTCACGCCCCTTGTCCGTTACCTCGATTCTTATCATGTTCTTCCGTTTTAGGTCCTTAATCCTCTTTATGAGTCCATCTCTTTCCATTCTCTTCAGAAAGTCAGATACCGAGTGTGGTTCGCGGAAAACCCACTTTGATACCTCTGCCGGTGTTGCCTTCGTATCAAGTTCCTCAAGGACAATCAGTACACTTGCTTGCCGGACAGAGAGATTGTGTTTTTGCAGTTCTTTCACCCGGTTCCTGAATATCGCGTCTCTCGTTCGCGCTATAAAAACCCACGACGCGAAATCCCGATCTTCTAAGGCATGTTTTTTCATAGTCTCCTCGTTCTCTTAAAGCTAGTTGCTGGTAATAAGCATAATCGACCGATAGTAGCCGTCTCATTACTGCCAAGTTATAGTATTCACTAACACTATTATAGCAAAGCTTTGTCTCCGAGGTCTACTACCAGCCGCTAAACTCATACTGCCCGGTTAAGGTTTCAAAAAATATGTGATTGTATTGACATGCAGGTCACTGGCTTCAGATGGAGTTGTCGGGCTTAACGTATTGAGTATGGATTCTATTTCCTGATCTGAAAGTGTGGTTACGACTTTCAGGGTGACCTCTGGTGGCTTCAAATCTTTAGCCGCGTTGTCCTGGGTTAACTTCGTGAGCGTTTATTGCAAAAGTATTTCCTTTGTGGTATAGTAATACACAGGTTCCAGTTTAGGTTGTTACAAGTTTCTTAGAAGCCATTTACACTGAATTGCCTTAAGTATTGGATGACCCGAACTCTAACTGAATTAATAAGAGAGGAGGTCATCCAATGAGTTTTCAGGAGAAGTCTCTCCAATGCTCCGATTGCAGCACCACGTTTACCTTTAGCGTCGAAGACCAGGAGTTCTACCAGTCAAAAGGCTTTACCAACGAGCCGAAACGATGCCCGGAATGCCGTCAGGCACGGAAGGCAGAGCGCGGCGGCGGCAGCAGCTACGGAGCCCCGCGCCAGATGTTCCCCGTGACCTGCGCCGAGTGCGGCAAAAGCACCGAAGTCCCTTTTCAACCTCGCGGTGATAAGCCGGTTTACTGCAGCGATTGTTTCCGAAAAATCCAACCCAGTAGATAAATGAGGTTAAGCCATGAGACACACCCGGGTTGGGCAACCGGCCAGGGTGTGTCTCAGGTAACGGTAAGTTTGGTGGTTAGAAATATCAATACCTGAAGGCGAATTGCCGGAACCGTGGTTGCGCCGCTTTTAAAGCCAGGAAGAACGTACCACGGAGGCGGTGACGGGGCTATTAAGCGGGGCAGGGAACAAAATCCGGGATAAGAGGAGGGAAATCATGAAAATCTATGTGGGCAATCTATCCTTTGATGTTACCGAGGATGAACTGGTAGCCGAATTTGGCACTTATGGCAAGGTGGAATCCGTGGCTATTCCTGCCGACAAGATTAGCGGGCGGCCCAGGGGCTTTGCTTTCGTGGAAATGGGTTCAAAGACTGAGGCCGAAGCCGCCATCACGGGACTTAACGGTAAAGTATTGAAAGAACGCACTATCGTGGTTAATGAGTCGCGTCCCCGCACAG
>JACZSH010000107.1 GCA_022574315.1 Chloroflexota bacterium
GAAGGGTCTAGGGACGGTGGGGACTATCTTTGAACCCCCAGCTCCACTCACAGATTCTTCGTCACTTCGTTCCTCAGAATGACATTTGAGGCAAGACCTATTTTTCAGGAAAAGGGGTGCTCGATACCGAACCGGTCGGCGACGGCCCGCAGGTTATCGGCGATTTTGGCGGGAACGGGGATGCCGAGTCGGGAACGCTCTTCGAAGTTTCTTTCCTCCGGCTCACCGGGCACGAATATCTCGTCGAACCCATCGGCTCGGGGCAGGGCTTTCAGGCCGTCGATAAGGTTGTCGATATGCACCTTGTACTCTTCAACGTCGGTGAAGGTGGCGATGTCAATGGCAATGACGACGCTGTTCTGGATATGGAGGCGAATGCGGTCTTCATTACCGAGCATGGATTCCAGTCCCAGGGGCTTCTCCTTGCCCTGCAGCAATGGTTCAAGCTTGGGCGCGCCGACGATGACACTGGTCAGGCATTCCAGCATCAGGGACAGGCCGGAACCCTTGGGACCGCCGACGGGTAAGAGGGTGACTGCCTGGAAGGGGTCAGTGGTGGCGTGGCCGTCCTTGTCCAGCGCCCAGGTGGGCGGTATGGAAATGCCCTTTGCCTTGGCAATATTGAGCTTCTGGGCGGCGACGACGCTGGTGGCCATGTCCAGGACGAGCGGGGGATGGCGTTTAGCCGGTACGGAGATGGCGATGGGGTTATTGCTCACCCCGGCGACGCTGGCGCCGTAGGGGGCGGTGTTGGCGGGGCTGCAAACCCAGGCGATACCGGCCATGTTATGGCGGGCGGCCATCTGGGGGTAGTAACCCATGGCGGCCTGGTGGTTGGTGTTGCGGATGAAAGCCCAGCCGATGCCCACTTCCCGGGCTTTTTCCATGATACGGTTCATGGCAAAGACGGTGACCACCGGCCCGAGGGCATGGTCGGCTTCAATGAAGAGGGCGGCCGGTGTTTCCTTGAGCACCTGGATGTCAGGTTTGACCTTCATGTGACCAATATCGATAGCTTCCACGTACCAGGGGATAAGCTGTACGCCGTGGGAGTCAACACCGCGCCGACTTGCCCAGACCAGCACCTCGGCGGTCGTTTCCGCGTCTTCGGGGGGCATACCGGCGCGCACAAAGACCTCACGGACGAATTTTTTCAAAGGTTCCCAGCTAACTCTGATTTCACTCTGGCTCATGGTCTCTCCTCCTGTAAAGCGGTTCTTTCCAGTGTAAAAATTATCTATAATGGGTGGCTAAAGGCCGGCGGGTAACTCGATGCCAAATCGCTCGGCGACGCCGCGCAGGTTGCGGATGGTTCCCGCGGGGAGAGGAATGCCGTCCCGCGAGCGCACGGCGCAGGTCTTTTCTTCCGGCTCGCCAGGGACGAATATCTCGTCAAACCCGTCTGCCTTGGGCAGGGCTTTCAGTCCATCAATGAGGTTATCAATGTGGTCTTTGTACTCCTCAAGGTCGGTGAAGGTAGCGATGTCAATGGCGGCGACGACGCTGTTCTGGTTGTGGGGAGGCATGTACGCCAGACGACTCCACTCTTTATCGGTTTTCTCTTCATCGGCCTGTTTTACTTCCCTGCCGAGTAAGAATGGCTCCAGTTTCGGGTTACCGGACATGACGCCGGTGAGACATTCGAACATCAGTGCCAGACCGGAGCCTTTCGGCCCGCCGAAGGGCAGCAGGGCGCCGACAGCGGTGGGGTCGGTGGTGGCGTGGCCGTCCTTGTCCAGCGCCCAGCCTTCCGGGATGGGAATACCCTTATCAACGGCGAGCCAGAGCTTGCCGCCGGCAACGACGCTGGTGGCCATGTCCAGACTGAGGGGGTAGTGGCGCCGGGCGGGTACGGAGATAGCGATGGGGCTGTTATGCACACCGGCGACTTTGGCGCCGTGGGGGGCCATATTGGGCGGATTGCAGACGAAGGCGATGCCGGCCAAACCCGCTTTGGAAGCCATCTGGGTGTAGTAGCCGAGTGCGCCCTGGTGGGTGAGGTTACGGATGAGCGCCCAGCAGATGCCGACTTTCCTGGCTTTCTCGATAACCCGTTCCATGGTAAAGATGGTAACCACGGGGCCGAGAGCACGGTCGGCTTCAACGAAGAGGGTGGCGGGCGTTTCGTTCAGTATCCTGATATCCGGTTTCGGGTTCATCACTCCCTGCTCAATATTTTCCAGGTACCAGGGAATACGCAGCACGCCGTGGGAGTCCACGCCGCGCAGGTTGGCCCAGAGCAGCGCCCCGGCTTCCATCTCGGCACCTTCCGGGGGCATACCGGCCCGAACGAAGACTTCTTTAGTGAAATTGTGTAGCGGTTCCCAGGCAACGGTAACTTCACCCTGCGTCATAGTCCCTCCTTAGCCTTGCGTTTAACTGAGTATACCCTTTACCGCCGTTTCTGGCTACCCCGAAAACGTCACGGCAACACCGAAAAGCGGCTGAATATTATGGGAAAAGGAACGGGCGCTATCACAGGGAACATAATGCCATTCTCTTGATTTGTCAATGGAATTTCCCCGCCGGCCGGAGCGGCCACCAGGTGGCGGTGGATTTGAGGGGACGCCGGTGCTAAAATAGGGACGCTATTTAGCGGTTTGCCGGCAGGGAGAGATATGAATGTAAAATACTCGTTCCCATCGCGCCGTTCCGCGGTGATGAGCCGGAGCGGCATGGTGGCGACCAGTCAGCCGCTGGCGGCGCAGGCCGGGGTGGAGATGCTGCGGCGGGGAGGCAACGCCATTGACGCCGCTATCGCCACGGCGGCGGCGCTGAACGTGGTTGAGCCGATGTCGACCGGCCTGGGGGGCGACGCCTTCGCGCTGGTATATCTGGGTAGAAGCCGGGAGCTGAAGGCGCTCAACGCCAGCGGCCGGTCGCCTTACGCCGCCACCCCGGAAGCATACCGGAAAATGGGCTACCGGCAGATGCCGGAAAAAGGTATTCACGCCGTCACCGTGCCCGGGACACTGGACGGGTGGTGCCGGCTGCTGGAAGAACACGGCACAATGAGCCTGGGGCAGGTGCTGGCGCCGGCCATCAAGCTGGCCGAAGACGGGTTTCCGGTGACGGAGATTATCAGCCACAGCTGGGAGAAGCAACGCACTCTGCTGGAGCGGGATGCCGGGGCGGCCCGTGTCTACCTGCCGGCGGGAAGGGCACCCGGGGCCGGGGAGGTGGTGGTGCAGGCAGAGCTGGCCGAAACTTTTAAGAAGATTGCCCGGGGGGGACGCGACGTGTTCTACCGGGGAGAAATCGCCGGGGCGATTGCGGACTGTGTCCGGGCGCACGGCGGGCTGCTGAACCGGCGGGACCTGGCAGACCACACTTCCACCTGGGTGACGCCAATCAGTACCGGCTACCGGGGATACGATATCTACCAGTGTCCGCCCAACGGGCAGGGGCTGGTGGCACTGCTGGCACTGAACATACTGGCCGGCTACGACCTGCGGTCGCTGGGGCATAACTCGGCGGCGTACCTGCACCGGCTCATCGAGGCGCTGAAACTCGGCTTTGCCGACGCGGAAAAGTACGTGGCCGACCCTGATTTTGCCGATATTCCGCTCCAGGAACTGCTTTCTGCGTCGTACGCGGAGAAGCAGCGGCGGCGGATTGACGAGGACAGGGCGGGGGAAGAGGTGGCGGCGGGTGCCCCGGAAGTGGCCGGGGACACGGTCTACCTGGCGACGAGCGACGGCGAGGGCAACAGCGTCTCGTTCATCAACAGCCTGTACCAGGCGTTCGGGTCGGGGGTGGTGGTAGAAGGCACCGGCATCTGCCTGCAGAACCGCGGCGCCCTGTTTTCACTGGAAGCGGGCCACCGGAACGTTCTCGAACCGCACAAGCGGCCGTATCACACCATCATCCCGGGCATGGTATTCAAAGATGGAGAACTTTTCCTCACCTTCGGTGTCATGGGCGGTTTCATGCAGCCGCAGGGTCACGTCCAGTTGCTGCTGAACATAATCGACTTCGGCATGGACGTGCAGACGGCGCTGGACGCGCCCCGGTTCCGGTATTACCACCAGCAGAACGCCTGCGCTTTCGAGAAGGGTATTTCCCCGGAAGCGCGGCAGGAATTGACCCAAAAGGGGCACCGTATTATCGAACCTGACGACCCGTACTCGCAGGACTTCGGCGGGGGGCAGGTGATAATGAGACATCCCGGGAGTAAAGTGCTTATTGCCGGGTCGGACCCGCGCAAAGACGGCGGCGCGATCGGTACCTGGTAGCGAACTGAAACGAAATACCAAGGGGGCAGTGATGAAAGGGGCTTTTTACCAGGGCAATAAAGTGATAACGATTGGCGAGTCCCCGCCGCGTGCCCCGGGGCCGGGGGAAGTGAGGCTCCGGGTGGCTTACAGCGGCGTCTGCGGTACGGATTACCACGTCTACCTGGGGCATATGGACCACCGGGTCATCCCGCCGCTGGTTATCGGGCATGAAATGTCCGGAGTGGTGGCGGAAACCGGGGAGGGGGTAACCGGATTTAAAACGGGGGATAAGGTGGTGGTGCGGCCGCTGGCGCCGTGCCGACAATGTCCGGCCTGCCGGGCAGGGTATTCCCACATCTGCGAAAAGATAAACGTGCTGGGCGTAGACAGCCCGGGGACTTTCCAGGA
>JACZSH010000017.1 GCA_022574315.1 Chloroflexota bacterium
CCAAGCGGTTTGAAAACGCCGAGGCTGCACCGCGCTTAGCCTTGGAACGCGAAAACGGAGTCCATCTCGCCATCGAGGACGAGCACATCTATACCGGCGCTCTGCTGACCCTCTCTCTGGACACCGGCCGGCCGGCAACGTCCGTGGCAAAGCTGGCGAACGCCCTGAACCTCCAGCCGACCAAGCGAGGTGAGTACTACGCTCTAGTTCGCGGCATCGGGTCCGAGTCAGCCTTGGAGACGCTCGGCGGCGAAGACTTCGCGCGAGGCTACTTCCAGGAGAACCCTTGGCGGACTTGGATCGATCGCAAGCAAGCGGATCAAGACGGCAGACGGTCGCGGATGTTCTTCTCAGACGACGAGGATTTCGAGTTTGATTTCGATGCCGTTGGGGAAGTCGATAATGGTGAAGAGACGATTGACCTGATCGATTTGCTCATCTGACCCGACGACCAACAGGCGATTGATACGATCATCGACGTAAATATAGGGGTCGTTTTTCTTCGGTAATCCTGTAGTAATCTGTCTCGCTGCGGCGGTTCTGGGCGCTGGATTCTTAGGGCGGCCTGGGGGTGTGGGTGGTCTTGGGATTGCCCTTGGAGCTGACGTGGTTGTGGTTACCGCACTCTGCTTCAGGGCCTGGAGCAGGCGGCTGAGATGGGTTTGCTGCCGGTAGCACCCGCTGTAGGTCCCGCCGGCAGAAGTGCCGCCGCTGCGGCGGCCCCAGCTCTCCAAATGTATTGGTCAAGACCTATACCCGGCTGCAATGGTATTTCAGCGAGGTGCTGCCTATTTTCATTCTGGCCAGCATTTTACTCTGGGTAAGAGATATTACCGGGCTGCTTGATTTTATTACCGCCGGGCTTGAACCCCTGGTTGAGTTCATCGGGTTACCCGCCGAAACGTCCCTGGTCTTTCTCTACGGCTTTTTCCGGCGGGGGATTTCGGGGCGGCCGGATTATATGACCTGTACAACTCGGGGGCGCTTCTGGGGATACCGCTGGTGGTGGCGGCGGGGGGGGTTGGCTGGCCGGGCCGGTGGCGGCCAAAAAACGGCTAGCTTTTGCGGCTGCCTGAGCCTGATTTCTCAACTTTTAAGAGCCTCACCGTGGAATATTGTTTGTCTTTTGCGGTTGTGGTATAATAATCAAGAAAAAAATTGTAGGAAAGTAGATGGCGTCTGATAAAGAGAACCAGGAAGCATTACCGGAAGCAGATAAAAAATTGCGTGACTATGAGTTAGTCTACATCGTCAGTCCGGAAGTTGATGAAGAAGCCCTTGAAAGCACCACCGGTAACGTGAACCAGTTTATTACCAGTAATGGCGGCATTGTGTCCGAGGAGGAGAAGTGGGGTAAACGGAAACTTGCCTATCCGATTAACCGTTTCCAGGAAGGTAATTACGTGCTGACTCGATTTAAGATGGAGCCAGTGTGGAGCAGGGGGCTGGAAGCTAGCCTGGAGATATCCGAGGATGTCTTGCGGTACCTCTTGATAAGGGTGGGTAGTTAAATCGGGTGGTTGCCCGTTCCCGGAAACAGTGAGTGCGGAACGGGTCAAAGGAGTCGAAGGGCAATGCCAAGTTTGAACAAGGTGATAATTATCGGAAACGTGGGCGGGGAGCCGGAAATGCGGTTTACGCCTAACGGCAAACCGGTAACTTCCTTTCGCGTGGCGACAAACTGGGTGTCGACTACTCCCGAGGGCGAGCGCAGACAAGAGACCGAGTGGTTCAACGTGGTGGTCTGGAATAAGCTGGCGGAACAGTGTAACCAGTTTCTGGCCAAAGGACGCCTGGTCTACGCTGAAGGCAGAATCCATACGCGGAGCTGGGAAGGGCAAGATGGGCAACAGCACTCCCGGGCGGAAGTGGTGGCGAACAAAGTAATATTTCTGGACCGGCGCGGGATGGCACCGCTTTCCGAGGACAAAATTGAAGGCGGCGGCGAGGAAAAGCTGGAGGGGAGCAGCGGTGGCGAGGAAAAGCTGGAGGGGAGCAGTGGGGCCGAGTTGGAACCGGATGATATTCCATTTTAGAAGAGAAGGGTAGTATATGGCGGAAGTTAGAGGATCAAGAGGTACCAGATGGGGAAGAAGACGGTATGTTCCCCGGCGTAAATTTTGTTCGTTTTGCAAGGATAAGATAAAGGCCATCGAGTATAAAGAGCCGATGAAGCTGCGCGCTTACATTTCGGATAGAGGCAAGATTTCCCCTCGCCGTAAGAGCGGTACCTGCGCCAAGCATCAGCGTCTCCTGGCGACGGCGATTAAAAGGGCGCGACACCTGGCGTTGCTGCCTTACGTGGCGGCCCATATGCACGAGACCGAGAGTGTCGGTTTTCGTGGTTAATTCAAATTCACAGGTAAAATCCCTGCCTCTTTATCCCCGTTTCATCAAAGGGGAGGGTAGTTTGTGTTTAACAGGGAGTTAGTGTGCCGAAAAGAACCTATCAACCGAAGAAAATTCCGAGAAAGCGTGAGCATGGCTTTCTCAAGAGAATGAGCACCCGGAGCGGTCGTAACGTTCTGAAAGCACGGCGGCTGAAAGGCCGCCTGCGATTGACGGTAGTCTGACGCCGGATACGGCGTCCTGGCCGGTGAATTAGAGGATTGAGCGCGGGTATGGTGAGAGGAGAATATCTGACCAAAACGGAGCAGTACGCGCTGGTATACCGGGAAGGTAGCTCGTGGGTGGACAGACTGGTGGTGATGAAAGCTCTGCCCAACAGTCTGGATTTGACCAGGTGTGGCTTTTCGGTGAGTCGGCGGGTAGGCTCGGCGGTGGTACGGAACCGGGTGAAGCGCCGGCTCCGTGAAATTCTGCGGCTGACACCGCTGCCGTCGGGATGGGACATCGTCTTTATCGCCCGTCCCCGGGTGGCCGCCGCCCGGTATGATAATATTGAGAAATCGGTCCGGGGGTTGTTAGCCCGGGCCGGATTACTGACGGAAAAATATGAAGAGACTTGCCTTAGGACTAATTAAGCTTTACCAGGCGACTTTATCACTGGTGACGCTGTCGTCCTGTCGTTATGCTCCCAGTTGTTCCGAATATACCCATGAAGCAATCACCAAGTTTGGCCTGTTTAAAGGGGTATGGCTGGGAGTGAAGCGACTGACCCGCTGCCACCCGTTACATTCCGGGGGTTACGACCCGATACCTTGAGGTGGCGCGGAACTCTTCCCAATCCGGCGCCGGTGGGCGATTTTTAAGCGGAGGAATATTGACAGGTGTGGCTGAATAAAATAAGGATGGGTAAAATACTGCTCCTGGCGCTGATGTTGCTGGTGCTTCTCACCGGACCGACTCTGCTGGGTTGCGCCAACACCGGCATTACGCCAAAGGGATGGTCAGGAGCGGTGGTTGATGGAGACGCGCTTTACCTGGGCTCTATGGAAGGTGAGCTGGTCTCCATAAACGCGTTGAATCGGGAGCGCCGGTGGGCGGATGTCCTCTTCGAAGCCACCAAGTCGACCGGTGGTTTTGGTTGCGCGCAGGGGTCATCGGCGGTGGCGATATACGGCTCTCCGGTCCTGGCGGGCGACCTGGTATACAGCACCGCCTACAATGGTAAAGTGTACGCCATTAATGCCGAGTCCGGTAAATTGAGATGGATATATCCCCGGGAAGGCGAGTTGGAGCCCATCGTGGGGGGGCCGGTGGTCGCCGCGGGGAGGCTATATTTTGGCGGCTCGGACGGTAAGATATACGCCCTGGACGCGGCTACCGGCGACCTGGAATGGGAGTTCGAGACCGGTGACAAGATATGGTCGACCCCCTCAGTGGTCGGGAATACGTTGTATATCGGGTCTTTTGACAAGAAAGTCTATGCCCTGGATGCCACCGACGGCAGCCCGAAATGGGAATTTGAAACCCAGGGGACTATCGTCGCCACGCCACTCGTCCGGGACGGTACGGTCTATGTCGGCTCTTTTGACCGGTACTTTTATGCCCTGAATGCGGATGACGGCAGTCTGAAATGGAAAACCATGTCCGGGAACTGGTTCTGGGCGGAAGCGGTAGCTGATGATAGTGTCATTTATGCCGGCTCAATCGACGGTAAGGTTTACGCCCTGAAAGCCGGAGACGGTAGTAAGATAGCGGTGTATGACCTGGGCAGCCCGGTCAGCTCGTCCCCGGTGGTGGTTGACGGTTCGGTTATCGTGGCTACCGAGGAGGGCCGGGTATTCTCACTGGAACCCGGTAGTATTCAGCCCAGGGAACTGGCCAATCTGGAGAAAAAAATATACGCGCCGCTGGCCGCCGGCAATGGGACTGTTTATATCCACGGTGATGACGATGTTCTTCAGGCCCTGGATGCGCAGTCTGGAGTCATATTGTGGAGTCTATCATTAGAGGATTAGCGAGGTAGGTTTAATTGGACATTGGAGCAATATGGGATTTAATTATCCTGTCACCGATGATAAATGTCCTGATTGTTTTATCAGGATATCTGCTCAATAACTTTGGTCTGGCGATTCTGGTGCTGACCATTCTGGTGCGGTTGGTAACCTTACCGCTTACCCTGAAACAGTTAAAAGCGACTAAAGCCATGCAGGACATGCAGCCGCTGATGGAAGAGCTGAAAAGGAAGCACCCTCGCGATAAGCAGAAGCTGGCGCAGGAGCAAATGCGGCTTTACAAAGAGTCCGGGGTTAGCCCGGCGGGCTGCCTGCTACCCATGCTGGTGCAGATGCCCATCTGGATTGCCCTTTTCCAGTCAATCATCCGGGTGCTGGCCGTGGTGCCGGAAGATTTTCTGAGCCTGTCCCGGTACCTTTACACGTCCTGGGAGCAGGTATTCTCCCTGGTGCCCCTGAACAGCCAGTTCCTGTGGCTTGACCTGGCGGTACCGGACAAATTCATCCTGCTGCCTATCCTGGTCGGGGGTACCATGTGGGTGCAGCAAAAGATGATAATGCCCTCCAGGTCTGATTCCAAGCAGGCGGCGCAGCAGCAGATGATGCTCTGGATGATGCCGCTGATGTTTGCTTTCCTGACCATGCAGTTTCCCAGCGGGCTGGCTCTCTACTGGGTGATTTCAAATGCGGTCACCATTGTTATCCAGTACTATATCACCGGGGGCTGGGGTGGACTGGCCACGGTGTTTGGCAAGAAACCCGCCCGGGACAAGAAATACCATAAGCGCATTGCCTATGCCGAAGAAAAGCGTATCGCCGTTACCGATGCCGATGCCGATGCCGATGCCGATGCCGGCACCGACCTTGGGGCCGACATTTCGGCAGGTGGGAAGGTGAGCAAGAAGGGCTCCGGCTTCCAGATGATAAACCGGCAGGCGAAAAAAGGTAGAAGTCACCGTCGGAAACGGTGATGGCAGCGAGGTAACAGATGGAGATATCCGGAAACAAGAAAGACACCGCGGAAACCGCCCGAGATATCCTGGAAGCTCTCCTTGACCTGATGGGAGTATCAACGGTGGTCACTCCGGTGGCTGAATTCACCACTGACGGAGACGAGGGTGCAGAACCGACAATTACCCTTGATGTCAGAGGCGATGACCCGGGTATTTTGATTGGACGGCGCGGGCAGACCCTTTCTTGCCTCCAGTACCTGGTCAGGATTATCGTCGGGCATCAAACTCAGGAATGGCCCCCGATAATTATCGATGTTGAGGGTTATAAGCGGCGCCGCTTTGAAGCACTGCAGGCCCTGGCCAACCGGATAGCGGAGCAGGTGAAGACCAGGGGAGTCCCGTTTGCCCTGGAGCCAATGCCCGCTTTCGACCGGCGCATTATCCACCTTTCCCTGGCGGGGCACCCCGAGGTTACCACTCAGAGCAATGGTGAAGGGGAGATGCGCAAGGTGGTTATCCAGCCCAGAGAGTAACAATAATCCCTGATTGATTTACTGTTTACAATATGCTAACCTTTAACAGCAAAGGCGTGGACGGAGACGAGTAAGGGAGATAAAAGGTAGCCAGCGAGTCTGGTATGGTGGAAGCAGACATGACCGCCTCCCCGAAAATCACTCCCGAGCCGCCGGTTGAACGGTAGTCGGGCAGGACCGACGCCCAGTAGGCCTGGCCGGTAGCGTCAGCCGTTATCGTGACGAGGGCATCAGAGAGTGCCTTTAAGGAGTGCCCCGGTGGTCCGGGGAAATAGGGTGGTACCGCGGGTTGAATGATTCCCGTCCCTTGAGGACGGGATTTTTTGTTATTGAAGGGGATTTGAAATATGTTCCGTCCGGTAAAAAGCCAGATGAATCTGCCGCAGATAGAGGAGGCTATCCTCGAATGGTGGCGAAGCCAGCATATTTTTGAACGGAGTGTAAGTTCCCGCCAGGGTGGTCCCCGTTTTGTCTTTTACGAGGGACCGCCGACGGCTAACGGCAGCCCGGGTATTCACCACGTACTGGCCCGCATCTTCAAAGATATTATCCCGCGCTACAAGGCGATGAAGGGCTACTATACCCCCCGCATCGCCGGCTGGGACACGCACGGCCTGCCGGTGGAACTGGAGATAGAGAGAGAACTTGGCTTTACCACCAAGACGGAGATTGAAGAATACGGCATCGACCGGTTTAACGCCCGCTGCCGGGAGAGCGTCTTCAGTTACCTCAAGGAATGGGAGGCGATGACGGAGCGCATCGGTTTCTGGGTTGACATGAAGCACCCCTATGTGACCATGGAGAACGACTATATCGAGACCGTCTGGTGGTCGATAAAGCAGATGTGGGACCGGGGCCTGATCTATCACGGCTACAAGACGGCCGCCCACTGTCCGCGGTGCGGCACCTCCCTCAGCTCGCACGAGGTGGCCCTCGGCTACCAGGACGATGTTGAAGACCCGTCTGTTTACATAAAGTTTAAAGTAGTTCCCTCTCCAATATCTGAATCTGAGCAGCAAAAGAAACTATATGAACTCTCGCGAGAAAAACCGACCTATTTACTTGCCTGGACAACCACGCCCTGGACACTACCAGGCAATACCGCCCTGGCGGTAAGTGCTGATGCTGAGTATACGGTAGTGGAAATGGGGGATGAGTATTTGATATTGGCTTCTGCTCGACTGGAGCCACTGGGGCTCGGTGATTGTGAGGTACTGGAAAGGTTAAGGGGTAGCGATTTAGCCACGGTAACTGGAGTAAATTATGAGTCTTTGTTTAATCCACATGAGTTTAATGTAGAACGGAGGCGTCCTGAGTTCGTTAATGAAGCTGGCGTATCAGGAGCGCCGCGGTTAATATTACAAAAGACGAGAAAAAATTTAACCTATAAAGTAATCTCTGCCGATTTTGTCTCTATGGAAGAGGGGACAGGCATTGTCCATGTCGCTCCTGCCTTTGGTGAGGTTGATTTCGAGGCCGGGATGGAGCGCGGGCTGGACTTTGTCCAACCGGTGGACCTGCGGGGTAAAATGACCGGGAATTATCCCTTTTCGGGTAAGTTTGTTAAAGAAGCTGACCCGCTGGTGCTTGAGGAGTTGAAGAAAAAGAACCTGCTTTTCCGCAGCGAGACGATACGGCATACCTATCCCTTCTGCTGGCGCTGTGAATCGCCCCTGCTTTACTATGCCAAGCAGACCTGGTATATCCGGACTACGGAGGTAAAAAAGAGCCTGCTGGACGGTAATGCCCAGATAAACTGGTACCCGGAGCACATCAAGGACGGCCGCTTCGGGGACTGGCTGGAGAATAACGTGGACTGGGCCTTTTCCCGTGAACGTTACTGGGGAACGCCGCTACCCATCTGGCGTTGCGAAGCCTGTGACGCCGTCGAGTGCGTGGGCGGCGTCGAGGACCTGAAAAAGAGACCCGGCTTTAGCGGCTGGCAAGAGCCGCCTGACCTGCACCGGCCCTATGTTGACGAGATGACTTTTGACTGTCCGCAGTGCGGCGGGAAGATGAAGCGAGTGCCGGAGGTGATTGACTGCTGGTTCGATTCGGGGGCGATGCCGGTTGCCCAGCACCACTACCCGTTTGAGAATGAGACGCTGCTTGAGGACGGGCGCTTCCCGGCCGATTATATTTGCGAGGCGATTGACCAGACGCGCGGCTGGTTTTACAGCCTGCACGCCATATCCACCCTCCTCTTTGGCCGTCCCTGTTTCCAGAACGTCATCTGCCTGGGCCATATCCTCGACGCCAAAGGCGAGAAGATGAGTAAAGCCAAGGGAAACGTGATTGAGCCGTGGCAGGTGATTAACAAGTACGGCGCCGACCCGCTGCGCTGGTATTTATTTACCTCCACTTCGGCGGGTAACGTGCGCCGTTTTGCCGAGGAGATGGTGGCGGAGGTAACCCGCCGGTTTCTGCTCACCCTGTGGAACGTGTACTCCTTTTTTATCAACTACGCCAATATTGATAACTTCGTCCCCGACGGTAAGCCGGTCGACAGCCATTCGGAACTGGACAGGTGGATTCTCTCCGAGCTTAACCAGCTGATTGTCGACGTTGATGAGGCGCTGGATAACTACAATCCCACTGAAGGCGGCCGGAAAATAGAAAGCTTCGTCAGTGACCTGTCCAACTGGTACGTACGGCGGAGTCGCCGCCGCTTCTGGAAGAGCGAGAATGATGCCGATAAGCTGGCGGCCCACAACACGCTGTACCACTGCCTGGTGACGATAGCCAAGCTGATGGCGCCGTTTACGCCGTTTCTGGCCGAGGAGCTGTACCGGAATCTGGTGTGCACCGTGTTTCCGGCAGCGCCGGAGAGCGTGCACCTGGCTGACTTCCCGGTGGCGGATAAAGATAAAATTGATAAACGCGTCATGGTCGAGGTTCAAATCATCAAGGAACTGTCCAGTCTCGGTAGGGCAGCACGAAGTAAAGTCGGCATTAAGGTCAGGCAGCCGATTGCCAGAATGATGGTAAATGCCAAATCGGAAAAACTCCGGAAAGCGGTCAGCCGTTTTGCTTCTCAAATAAAAGAAGAAGTTAATGTCAAAGAAATAGAGATGTTTGACGATATAACCCGCTTGAGTGCGCCGAGATATGCCTTCAGTTCATCGGGAAATTTATCCGTGGCCATTGACACGCAAATTACCCCGGAGCTGGCGGCGGAAGGGACGGCGCGGGAGATTGTGCGGCGGTTGCAGACCATGCGCCGCGCCGCCGGATTTGAAATCACCGACCATATTATCACCTACTGTGAGGGCGATGCTTATCCGAAGCAGGTAATGACCGACTTTGCCGACTATATCAAGCAGGAAACGCTGACCGAGCGGATTATCGAAGGCACCCCTGAAGAGGGAGCCTTTGCGGAAAGCTACAAACTGGGCGGCGGCACCCTGTCACTGGCCGTGAAAAGGCTGACCTAAGGCGGCGGCGGGCTTTTGGCGAGAGCCGTCGAAGTGGTATTCTGCGTTTCCCCGCGCCAGTAAGTTATGACTATCGTCTGACTGACCTGTGAGGCATGAATCAGCCGTATCAGTTGCTCGGCACTGGTAATGTCCACGCCGTCGATATTGACGATGACGTCACCCGGCTCCAGGCCGGCCTTATCTGCCGGACTCCCCGAAACTAGCTGGGTAACCAGGACTCCTGTCTCCACGGCCAGCTCATATCTTGATATGGCGAACTGGTCCACGGTGTAAAGGATTACCCCTAACCAGGGCCGAATCACGTACCCGTTCTTGACCAGCGCTTCAATAATCGGGATGGCGGTTTCCGTACTGATGGCATAGCCCATACCTTCCACGCCCACGGCGGCGATTTTGGCGCTGGTGATGCCGATGACTTCTCCGGCCAGGTTCACCAGCGGGCCGCCGCTGTTGCCGGGATTAATCGCCGCGCTGGTCTCGATAAGGTCGTACAGGGTCTGCCCCTGGGTTATCGGTATGGAAACGCCGTGGCGGCTGACAATCCCCTGGGTAGCCCTGATTCCCTGCCCGAGCGCGTTGCCGATAGCGACCACCCAGTCGCCGACTCTCAGTTTGGAGGAATAGCCTATCTTGAGCGCGGGAAGGTCCTGGGCGTCTATCTTGAGCACTGCCAGGTCGTTGAGCTGGTCGGTAAAAACAGAGGCGGCGTCAATGGTGAAGATTCGACCGTCATCCAAGGAAACGGTGATGGTGTTCGCCCCGGCTACCACGTGGTTATTGGTCACGATGATGCCGTCTTCATCCAGGATCCATCCGGAACCAGCCCCCTGCTGGGTGAACGGACGATTGAAAAAGTCAAAAGATACCGCTTCGGTGTTGATGGCGACGACGGAAGGCTTGACCCTGGCGACAACGTCGGCGATGCTGGGTAGTTCCGGGCTCTCGTTACCGGTAGGCGGCGGCGTCCAGGCCGGGTTGATGGGCGTGGGTGGCGGGCCGGGTGCCGGCAGTGGCGCTGTGCTGGTGGGCGGTTCCGGGGTAATGTCAATATAGGGCATGGCACAACCGGCGCCCAGCAGGACGGACAGTACCAGCAGCAGGGAAACAGCCGTATATTTGATGGTTCTTTTTGGCATGGCCGTCTTAATTTTAGCACACGGGTTTCAGGAGAACAAACCGAGGGGCCGGAGAACAAGCCCGACCCCCCGGTCAGTAACTATTGTTCAGGCAGAAGGCACCTCAGGCAGTGACGCCATGGCTTCCTTCATTTTTTCCTCGGGGAACTCGTAGTCCTGGAGGTTTCCGGAGAGGTACTCATCATAGGCTCCCAGGTCAAAATGGCCGTGACCGCTTAATGCCAGCAGGATGGTCTTTGACTGGCCTGATTCCCGGCAGGCGATGGCTTCGTCGATGGTGGCCTTGACAGCGTGGGCCGGTTCGGGGGCGGGGATAATTCCTTCCGTCCGGGCAAACTGGATACCGGCTTCGAAGATCGGCTTCTGGTACTCGGCCCTGGCTTCAAGCATCCCCATCTGGTAAAGGTGACAGATAATCGGTGCCATGCCGTGATAGCGGAGGCCGCCGGCATGAACCGGAGGCGGCACGAAATTATGTCCCAGGGTGTGCATCTTGAGTATCGGTGCCATGCCGGCCACGTCGCCGAAGTCCCAGGTGTACTTACCCCTGGTCAGGGTGGGACAGGCCTGGGGTTCAACACAGATGATGCGCAGGTCCGATTTCTTACCGCTGAGCTTGTCTTTAACCCAGGGCAGGAAAAGACCGGCGAAATTAGAACCGCCACCGACACAGCCGACGATTATATCCGGGTAGGCGTCCGCCATTTCCATCTGCTTTATCGATTCTTGGCCGATGACGGTCTGGTGAAGCAGGACGTGGTTAGCCACGCTGCCGATGGAGTAGTGGGTATCATCGCGGCCAAAGGCGTCTTCGATAGCTTCACTGATGGCAATTCCCAGGCTGCCCGTGGAATCGGGGTTTTCGGCGAGAATGCGGCGCCCGATTTCGGTGTCCTCACTGGGGCTGGGCACCACCTGGGCTCCCCAGCTCTCCATCAGGATGCGCCGGTAAGGCTTCTGGTGGTAGCTGACCTTGACCATGTAGACCTTGAGCTCAAGGCCGAAGAACTGGCATCCCAGGGCGAGGGCGCTGCCCCACTGTCCGGCGCCGGTCTCGGTGGCCAGGCGGGTGATGCCCTCTTTTTTATTGTAGTAGGCCTGGGCGACGGCGGTGTTCAGCTTGTGGCTTCCCGCCGCACTGGATCCTTCATACTTGTAGAAAATTTTGGCCGGAGTGTCCAGCGCTTTTTCCAGTCGGTACGCCCGGTGCAGGTTGGTCGGTCGCCAGGTATGGTATATCGCCTGGACTTCCTCCGGGATTTCAATATAGCGTTCCTTGCTGTACTCCTGGTCGTTTACCGCGGCCGCGAAAAGGGGCGGCGGCAGGATGGTGGGTTCCTTGGTGCCCGGGTGTAGTTCGGGGGGCAGTGGTTTGGGCAGGTCAGGCAGGATGTTGTACCAGGAAGTGGGCATCTCTTTTTCAGTGAGTATATATTTGGTTGTTTCCATTTTTGCCTCCTTTATTTAATCGATTTTACTTTTCGGCCTGGCAATTTATCCCGGCCCGTCAGGGCCAGTACCATGACATGGTGAACATATCAGTAACCCCCTGCTTTTCTTTCCTGTTACTATATTATGGTGGGCGGATAAAACAAAAAGCCTCTCACCCTTAAAGGGGCGAGAGGCTAACCTTCGCGGTACCACCCTTCTTGGCCGTATCCCGGAAAGGACAAACAGCCATCTTTACGGGTACGGAGATGACCACGCTTCCCCGATACCCCGGGACCTGATAACGCTTCCCTGGCGGCAAAGCCTACTTGTCAGCCGTGCGGCGACGTTCGGTTTGCGGCTCCCAAGTCCATTCGGCTCCGGCGCTGGCGTCGGCTCACACCTCACCCGACTCTCTGAGCCCCGCTCTGGAGCTTACTTGTCTTGTTCTCAGCCTTTATGATATATTGGGGGAGTTTAACATCGCGTGGTTCATTTGTCAAGTAGCCGTTAAATGACGGTGTCGGCGGTTGCCCGCGCTGTACGAGTATGTTATACTGAAAAGCGGCAAAATACCATTAATCCGCCGACGGGGAGAAAAGGGGGCAAGAATTTGCCGGAGATAATTGGGATCAAACAATTGCTGGAAGCCGGGGCACACTTCGGGCATCAAACCGGGCGCTGGCATCCGAGAATGAAGAGCTATATCTTCACCAAGCGTAACGGAATCCATATCATTGATCTGGAACAGACGGCAGTCAAATTGAAAGAAGCCTGTGAATACGTTCGAGACCTGGTAGCCGAGGGTGGCACCATCCTCTTCGTCGGTACCAAGAAACAGGCACAGGAGTCGGTGGTGGAGGAAGCGCGGCGTTGTGGCATGTACTACGTTGACCAGCGCTGGCTGGGTGGGATGCTGACCAATTTCGCCACCATCCAGACCCGTATTGACCATCTGGTCCGCCTGGAAGACCAGTTGTCCAGAGGTGAATTCGGGCGCCTGTCGAAAAAAGAGGTCTTGAAAATCGGGGAAGAAATTGCCAAGCTGAACCGGCAGATGGGCGGCTTCAAAGAGATGACCACTTTGCCCAGTGCCCTGTTTATTATCGACCCGATAAAAGACAGTATTGCCATTAAGGAAGCCAAGCGCATGAGAATACCGGTGGTGGCTATCGTTGACACCAACTGTAACCCGGATGAGATAGACTATCCTATTCCGGCTAACGATGATGCTATCCGGGCCATCAGGCTGATGTGCAGTAAAATTGCGGATGCGGTTCTGGAGGGTAAAAATACCTTTGCCATGGTACCGCCGGAGGAAGGAACTGCGGAAGAAGGTATGGTTGAAGCGGAGATTATCGAGACGTCAGAACCGCTGATTTTCACCCCTGAAGAGGAATAAGGGAGGGAAAGTATTTGGAGATCTCAATCGAGACGGTTAAAGCGTTAAGAGAGCAGTGCAGTGCCGGAATAATGGACTGCCGTAATGCTCTCGTTGAAGCGGCAGGAGATGCAGACAGGGCGCTCCAAATTCTGAAAGAAAAGGGACTGAACCAGGCGGCAAAGAAAGCGGAACGGGTCACCGCCGAGGGGCTGGTTGAGGCTTATGTCCATACCGGCGGGCGTATCGGGGCGATGGTGGAACTGAACTGTGAAACCGATTTTGTCGCCCGTACCGACGAGTTTAAAGAGCTGGCGCATAATCTGGCCATGCAGATAGCGGCACAATCGCCGCAATGCATTGATGAAGCCGAAATGCCCGAGGGAACCGATGCCGACCCCGCGGTAGCCTGTTTGCTTCGGCAGCCTTATATCCGGGACCCCGGCATGACTATCCGGGACCTGATTATCGAAACTGTTGCCAAGGTGGATGAAAATATCCGAGTAAGCCGGTTTGCCCGGTTTGAGCTGGGTAACTAAGTAGGGTGATGGCTGCTACCAGGTACAAGCGTGTTCTGCTTAAGCTCAGCGGCGAGGCTTTCGGCGGTAAAAAAAAACGGGGTATTGATGTCCCTACCTTAATCGGGATTGCCCGGCAGATTAAACAGGTGCGGGAGATGGGCGTCGGCATCGGCATCGTCGTCGGTGGGGGCAATATCTGGCGGGGGGCCGAAGCAGAAAAAAACGGTATGGACCGGGTGACCGCCGACTACGCCGGGATGCTGGCCACGGTAATCAACGCGCTCACTCTCCAGGATGTGCTGGAAAGGGAGGGGGTGGATACCAGGACGCAGTCGTCCATCGGTATCAGCCAGGTAGCCGAGTTATTTATCCGGCGGCGGGCGATACGTCATCTTGAAAAAGGGAGAGTGGTCATCTTTGCCGGCGGTACCGGTAATCCCTACATGACCACTGACACCGCGGCCGCACTCCGGGCGATAGAGATTGGCGCTGAGGTCCTGTTGATGACCAAGAACAACGTGGACGGCATCTACCACGCGGACCCGAGGAAAGTTCCTGGGGCGAAGAAATTTGATAAACTAACTCATCTGGAGGCACTGAATCTGCGCCTGGCGGTGATGGATGCCACCGCTTTATCCCTTTGCCTGGAGAATAAACTGCCGATAATCGTCTTTGACCTTAAAGCCCACCGGGGCCTGGAAAAGGCGGTGAGCGGGGAAACCATCGGCACCCTGGTATCCAGTGATTGAGCAATGATAAACGACACTTTGCAAAATGCCGAAAAGAAAATGCAGGCTTCCGTAGCCGGTCTGAAGAAAGACCTGGCGGCCGTCCGTACCGGACGCGCTTCCCCGTCCCTGATAGAACACGTCAAGGTGGATTATGCCGGTGTGCCCACGCCGCTTAACCAGCTGGCCGGTATTTCCGTTCCCGAAGCCAGGCTGCTGGTTATTCAGCCCTGGGACAAGAACGTCATATCAGGCATTGAGAAAGCCATTCTGAAATCCGATCTCGGCTTGAATCCATCGGTCAGCGGGAATATCATACGCATAAATATCCCCCCGCTTTCCGAGGAGCGCCGGCAGGAAATGATACGGGTGGTGCGGAAGAGGATTGAAGAGAGAAAAGTAATCGTGCGTAACCTGAGACATGAGGCGTTGAACGGGCTGAAAGGGCTGGAGAAGGATAAAGAGATATCGCAGGACGAGCACAAGCGCGCCCTGAACCAACTGCAGATGCTCACCGATTCCCACATCACGGATATTGAAAAAATCGGGCGGGATAAAGAAGTAGAACTGATGGAAGTCTAGTCCGGAATCCAATCTTCCATGACGATGGTGATAAGATGAAACCAGAACTGAAACGTCTTCCGGTGCACGTTGCTATCGTGCCGGACGGGAACGGCCGGTGGGCGGAAAAACGCGGACTCCCCAGGCTCAAAGGACACCAGTCCGGGGTGAAAAACATGCGCACCATCATCGAATACCTCAATGATTACGGAGTCAAATACGTCACTCTTTACGGTTTTTCTACGGAAAACTGGGCCCGGCCGATGGAAGAAATAAGCGGTCTCTTCAGGATTCTGAAAGAAAGAATCGACAAAGATGTCCCTAAGCTTCACCGGAAAGGAATCCGGGTAAAGCACCTGGGCCGCCTGGGCGAACTCCCGCAGTGGCTCCAGGACTCCGTAAATAGGGCGGTGGAGTTGACCCGGAATAACTCGGGGATGGTCCTCGGCCTTGCCTTCAATTACGGGGGGCATATCGAAATCGTGGATGCGATTCGCCGCATTGTTGCCGAGGGTATCCCGCCGGAAAAGATAGACGAAAAACTGGTCTCCGACCATCTCTACACCGCCGGTCTGCCCGATGTCGACCTGCTGATTCGCACCGCCGACGAGGTCCGGCTGAGCAACTTCCTGATATGGCAGACCGCCTACAGCGAGTACCACTTTACCAAGGTCCTGTGGCCGGACTTCGCTAAAAGTGATATTGACCAGGCGTTACTTGCCTATAGCCAGAGGGAAAGGCGTTTCGGCGCCCTGTTGTAATCGCCGCATGTTCAAAAAAAGGATTATCACGGCGCTCTTCGGTATTCCTCTCCTGGTGGTAATTATCTGGTTCGATACGCCCTTACCCTGGTTTACCGTACTGGTGGCGGTCTGGGGACTGCTGGCGGTTTTTGAGTTCTACCGGCTGATTTCCGTCTCCCGGGTAAAATCGCTCACCGTTTTCGGACTGCTCTGGACCCTGTTTTTTATCCTGAGTCCTCATTTCGGGCATGATTCGGTGGTCTCGCTGCTGCTGGTTTCGGCGGTGGTGCTGCCTTTAGCGTGGCTCGTCCTGCGGCCGCAGTCGGAGGGCACTTTCCTGAACTGGGCGGGAACAATGGCCGGGATTTTGTATGTGGGATGGCTGCTCAGTCTCCTGGTGGCATTGCGGCTGGAGGCAGGCAGAAACTGGATATTTTTTGTCGTCTTTACCACTTTCGGGTCGGATACGGCCGCCTTCTTTATCGGTCGGGCGCTGGGCAGGCATCGCCTGGCGCCGCGCATCAGCCCGAAGAAGACCTGGGAGGGCGCCGTGGCCGGTGTCCTGGGCGCGGTCCTGGTGAGCCTACTTTTTACCTTAACCACACCGCTTTCCCTGCCCATCGGTTACGGGCAGGCGGTGCTCCTGGGATTGCTGGTCAGTGTGTTTGGCCAGCTCGGTGACCTGGTGGAGTCGCTGCTCAAGCGCAACATGGGCGCCAAAGAGTCCGGCAGCACCTTGCCAGGGCACGGTGGTTTTCTCGACCGGATGGACAGCATCGTTTTTGCCGGGGTGGTGGTGTACCTGTACTATACATTTGTTATCCTGTAAGGCTTTAAGATTTTCATACTACTTCGTCTCACCCCTTCAGTCCGTACTGTTTAATAAGGAGGCAAGATAGGAAAATGGAAGTGCTCGATAAGGTAGCCATGATTACCGGCGGCGGCAGAGGCCTGGGCAAGGCAATTGCCCTCAACCTGGCCAGGGAGGGGGCAGATATCGCCGTCCTGGGCAGGAGGCCGGAACCGCTGGAGCAGACGGCACGTGAGGTAACTGCCCTGGGCAGAAAGGCGCTGGCGGTGCCGACCGATGTTGCCGACAGTTCACAGGTAGCCGCGGCGGTGCAGAAGGTGCTGGCTGCTTTCGGGAAGATTGATATCCTGGTCAACAACGCGGCTGTCCTGCCGCATAGCATCGGCAGCCAGGTGAAGATAGAAGAGATGAATCCTTTCCTGGATTCCACCGACGAGCAGTGGGCGGAGCAGATTGCCGTTGACCTTACCGGCGTGTACTACTGCATGCGGGCGGTGCTGAAACCGATGATTGAGCGACGGTACGGGAAGATTATCACTATCGGCTCGCTGGCGGGGCAGAATGGCGGTTACTTTTCCAGCCCGGCCTATTCGGCTTCCAAGGCGGGCGTTGTCGGCCTGACCATGCTGGCGGCGAGATGGACGGGCAAGTACGGGATTAATATCAACGTGGTAAATCCGGGCCCGATAAAGACGGAAGGAGCCTCTTTCACCGACGAGCAGATACAGTTCCTTGGCCGGACTATCCCCTTCCGCCGCGGGGGTGAGGCAACGGAGGCGCTGGGCGTCCCGCAGGACATCGCTGACGCGGTTCTTTTCCTGGCTTCGGAGCGGGCGGCTTATATCACCGGCACCTGCCTCAACGTGCTGGGCGGCCAGCTGATGGGGTAGGGTCGGGGCATTAGCCTCGTCCGGTTTATCCAGGACACATTACGAGATTGTTTAGAAACACCCTGTCATTGCGAGGGCGAAGCCCGAAGCAATCTCAACCGATACCTTCTGCCTGGTTCGGAGATTGCTT
>JACZSH010000108.1 GCA_022574315.1 Chloroflexota bacterium
CGCGTTCGGTACGTCGTCTTTACGTCTACCGCAATGCGAGGTCGTTGAGTACGTAAAGGGGAGAGCGTGAAGTCTGGGTAGACCGTCTGACGTGCACCTTCCACGACGAAGCCGAATTCCTCAGCAACCCGGTAGATGAGAGGGCCAACGAAGGTTTCAAAAACGGTAGAGATGACTTTCGAATCGGTTCCAAAGGGAAGCACCTTGTCGTCCGCCGTGAGGAAGCCTACGGAAGTCCAATCGATTCCTTCGTCCTGGACGAGGCTGATGTTCGCCACTTTAGGCGTGATTTCTCGCCCGGCTGTGAAGGAGTGGGAGAAGTCGATCGCCAGAAGCCTGAGCCGACCCTCTGCCGCGCCCTCGGCTGTCAGGAGCACGTTGTCCCGGTTTGGGGCGCGGTGTCGTGCGGCAGGGTGGGCGGGACGCTCTTGCTCCGGCATCCGTGAGTGTCGATCCGGGTTGAGTAGCCATGTGTCGAACACCACAAGCCGGGCGATATCGTCGGTGTTCTCGACGGCTTCCAGCTCAGTTCCCCGGGATATGACTACTCAATAGCGACCTACGAAGTCATTAACTACGTTTATCTCGGCTCGTTACGCCAGCCCTGCGAGTGGCAGCCGATCATGGTCAACACCGATTCCTGGAATGCTCTTCCGGACAGCCTCAAGGTGATGATCACCCAGATGGGCAAGGCCGCCGGCTGGAACTACTACCAGTTCATGACCCAGCGCGACCTGGCCACCATCCCGCTGTTCCGCGAGAAGGGCGTTACCGTAACCTTCATCCCGGACTCGATTTCTGACGAGATGGGCACCCGCGGCGCGGCACTGTACGACAAATACGCGGCCGAGGATCCTTTCTTCCTCAAAGTCTGGACTTCAATTCAGAACTTCAGAGATGCTTACCGCGACGGTTGGCAGCGCATGTAGTTACACAATCCCCTGCTCCGGAAAGCCCGGAGCAGGGGATTGTCTGTCACACCATTAGCAAGAAAGGAAAACCATGAGACCAGTCTTAAGAGTCATTGACGCTATCAGTGATTGGGCGGGTAAAATTGCCCGCTGGTTCTCCCTTTTTCTGATACTGATCATAGTCTTTGAAGTTTTCATGCGCTACGTTCTCAACGCTCCAACGAAGTTCTCCTACGAGGTGAGCATTGCCCTCGGGGCGTCTCTGTATGCCATGGGCTATGCCTACACGGAAAGCAAGCGCGCTCATGTCCGCGTGGATGTGTTTTACATCCACATGTCACCGCGCACCAAGGCAATCTTCGATTCTTTTGGCGGCTTGATTTTTTTTATACCCCTGATTGCATTTGTCGTCTTCGCCGCCTGGAATAAAATGATTTGGTCTTGGAGTGTTCTGGAAAAAAGCGTTGAAGGCTTCTGGTACCCGCCGTGGTATCCACTCCGCACCATGATTTTTCTCGGCTGGTCCCTGCTACTCATGCAGGGTACTGCCAACTTCTATCGCAACGTGTACCGCGCCGTAAAGGGGAAGGCCTATGATTGAGATTAGCCCTGAAATAATCACTATCTTTATGCTTGGGGGTATCCTCGTCGGCGTGATGACCGGTTTCCCGCTGGCCTACGTCATCGGGTTCCTCGCCTTGGTAGTCGGCCTATACGTGTGGGAGGAAGCGATAGCCTCGGTCTTCTACCTGCGGATGTACCGCCTGATGATTAACTACGTCCTGCTGGCGGTACCCCTGTTCGTCTTCATGGGCTCGATGCTGGAACGTTCGGGGATAATCGAGCGGCTCTACCAGTCTCTCTATGTCTGGCTGGGGGGATTCCGTGGCGGCCTGGCGGTAGTCACCGTCATGGTAGGCACGGTTATGGCGGCTACCGTGGGCATTATCACCGCTTCGGTAACCCTGCTCACGATGGTTGCCCTGCCCTCGATGGTCAAGCGCGGCTATAGCCGGAGCTTTGCCGCCGGGGTCTGTGTCGCGGGAGGTGTCCTGGGTATCCTCATCCCACCCAGCATCATGATCGTCATCTACGGACCGATGGCAGAAGTATCAGTAGGCAAGATGTTCTTCGGCGCTTTTGTCCCCGGCTTCATTCTCGCCATACTCTATGTCGCGTACGTCGTCATACGCAGCGCAATCCAGAAAGACATCGCCCCGGCGGTGCCGGTGGAAGAACGGACCGTTCCCTTTGGGAAGAAGACTAAAGACCTTGCCGTGGCGCTGATACCACCGGCCATCCTCATCATGTCCGTACTCGGGGTCATCTTCCTCGGCATTGCACCGCCCACTGAGGCGGCTGGCGTCGGCGCCTTCATGGCCACCATGCTGACCATTGGCTACAGGCGATTCAGCTGGGAAGTCCTGAGAGATGTGATGACGACCACCCTGAAACTTGCCGGGTTCATCTTCCTTGTCGGCAGCATGTCCTTCGCCTTTGTCGGCGTCTTCCTGGGCGCCGGTGGCGGTGAGGTGGTGACAGATTTCATCCTGGGCATGCCCGGCGGCAAGTGGGGTGCTTTCGCCACCATCATGTTAATCGTCTTTCTGCTCGGCTTCTTCATTGACTGGATCGGCATCCTCTTCATCATGGTACCTATCATCACCCCTATCTTCGAGGTACTCGGCTTCGACCCGGTCTGGGCAGCCGTCATGGTCTGCGTCAACCTGCAGACTTCCTTCATGACACCGCCCTTCGCCATGGGCATCTACATCTGCAAAGGCGCCGCGGACCCATCGCTGAACGTCACGATTGCGCATATCATCCGGGGCATTATCCCTTACGTGCTCATCGTCCTGGTAATCCTGGTGCTGCTGACTATTTTCCCGCAAATTATCACCTGGCTGCCCAATCAGATGATACGCTAACGTGACGTAAGTACCTGAAATACAAGGAACCAGAGCGAGCTTACCGTTCCCACTACGGAAGGTAAGCTCGCTTTTTAATCTGCAACGCGAGTAGAATTACCTCCTTGTTTCATGCTACGCTAACAGAGAAACGTCTGGCTTAAGTGAAACCCCCACTCTCCGTGGAAAAACGGCTGCTATCAGGAGGCACAGTGGTGTTAAAGCTAGGATTCATCGGCGCCGGTACCGTGGGCACCGCCCTGGCGGTACGGCTCTCCCAGCAGGGCTATCCGGTAATCGCCATCCATGACCTGTACCCGGCTTCGGCAGAACGGTTTGCCGGGGCAGTGAAAGGCAGTAAGATATATGACCGGGCGCAGGATGTGGCCGATATCGCCGATTTTATCTTTATCACCACCCCCGATGATTTCATTGCCCAGGTGGCCGCCGAGGTGAGCTGGCACGCCGGGCAGATGGTGGCTCACTGCAGCGGTGCCGCCTCGACCGACGTGCTGGCGCCGGCCCGGGAACGGGGCGCCCGGGTGGGCTGCCTTCACCCGCTGCAGACCTTCGCCAGCCTGGAACAGGCCATCGAGAACGTGCCTGGTTCCTTGTTCGCCATCGAGGCTGAGGAACCCGTTTTGAGCGTCCTGAAGGAGATGGCCACCGCCCTGAAGGGGACCTGGCTGGAGCTCACCGCCGAAGATAAGGCCCTCTACCACGCTGCCGCCTGCATTGCCTGTAACTATTTTTACACGCTGGTGAGCGTCGCCTCTGATTTATGGCAAAACTGGGGTAAGTCCAGCGACGAGGCAATCCGGGCCATGCTGCCGATGCTCCACGGTGCTCTGAACAACCTGAAAGAAGTGGGTCTGCCCAAAGGGGCTACCGGCCCCATTCTCCGGGGAGACCTGGTGACCATACGCAAGCACCTCGCCGCCCTGGAAAAGAAAGCCCCGGATGTCCTTCCCCTGTACAAGATGATGGGCACCTGGACCATCCCCCTCGCCCTGGGCAAAGGCACCATTGACCAGCAGCGTGCCGGTGAACTGAGAGAATTGCTGAAATAAATTCGGGTGGTGGGGCGGCTGGTGCCGCTCACCGAACCGGCGTCCCCTTTTTGATGTCCTACCCCCCACCAGAAGGTCATAATGCCAATATGCATGGAGCCTATCGGCCACGTGGTAAACAATGTTAACACTCCGGTAGACCACGACTGGGCGGAAGTTGAATCGAAAATCGTTCTCCGGGAAGACCTGGCGCCGGCTTTGACCGGGCTGGCTGACTTTTCTCACGCGCTGGTCGTTTTCTGGATGCATGAAGCCGGCCCCATAAAAACCCTGAAACGGAGACCGCGGAACCGACCGGACATGCCGGAGGTGGGTATTTTCTCACAGCGCGCCAAGCACCGCCCCAATCCCATCGGCATCACCGCCGTACCCATCATTCGTATCCAGAAGAACGAACTGGTAGTCCGGGGGCTGGACGCCATCAACGACACGCCGGTGCTGGATATCAAGCCTTATTTCCCGATTTTTGACAGCCGCGTCGGGGTAAAGGTGCCCGAGTGGGTCGACCGTTTGATGGCCGGCTATTTTTAAACCGTGTCTTAAGCGGCCGCTACCAGTATGAAGCCTATCCAGGTGGCCATCTCGGGGCGAGGAACGCCGGCTCAACGCCGCTCAGGGCGGTCAAATGGTAACACCCCCGATGACTGACCGCCTCTCCT
>JACZSH010000109.1 GCA_022574315.1 Chloroflexota bacterium
TTTGGCTTACCCCGCCGCACGGTGAACGGGGTTGATTTTAACCGCCTGCTCCTGGTGACCGCCGTGCTCACCCGGCGGGCCGGCCTGAAGCTGGGCAACCAGGACATTATCGTCAACGTAACCGGCGGACTCAAAATCGGCGAGCCGGCGGCTGACCTCGGTATCG
Organism: Chloroflexota bacterium; assembly: GCA_022574315.1. Taxonomy (GTDB): domain Bacteria; phylum Chloroflexota; class Dehalococcoidia; order Dehalococcoidales; family RBG-16-60-22; genus JACZSH01. The sequence goes on from JACZSH010000109.1 coordinate 167, forward strand.
CCCTCTCCATCGCCTCCAGCCTGCGCGACACGGGTATCGACCCCGGCCTGGTGGCGGTGGGAGAACTGGGGTTGAGCGGTGAAATCAGAGCCGCCTCCCAGCTGGACCGGAGGGTGGCCGAGGCGGCCAGGCTTGGCTTCAAGCGCTGCCTGGTGCCCAAGACCGGTGGCGCGGTTAGCCCGACCCCGAAAAACATTGAGCTCATCCCGGTGGGCACCCTGCGGGAAGCCATTGGTTTGGGACTGGTGAAAAGAAAAGCCGGCTAGCCGGCTGGTTGTCTGGAAAGTGCTATGACCAATATTACCGGTAACCTTAACTGGCTCAATGGGACGGCTTACCGGCGGCTCATCCCCCGGTACTAGCTTTCTTCGCCCTCCGGTTTTACGGCGCAGAAACCCTGGCTGGGTATCACGCAGACGAAGCGCAGCGGGTCGGGGCCGAGACTGATGAAGCAGTGGTGCTCGTCGACGGGCATGAAGACGACGCTTTCCGGCCCAATCTCTCTTTCCCCCTGCTTTCCTTTTACCACCCCTTTCCCCGAAATGACGTAAACCTCGTGCTCCCAGGGGTGGGAATGGGACGGTGTTGAGCTGCCCGGCCTGACCTCGAAGACGCGCATGGTGAAGTTGGGCGCCCCGTCGTCGCTGGTGATAACCTCGCGCATCACCACTCCGGGCACCTCCTCTTTGGGTTCGACTTCCAGGTAGCCGCTGAGTACTTTCATGGGGTAACCTCCGGGTTATTGTTGTTTCTCATATTTAGCCGTGGCCCTGGTCTTCATGCCGCCCCTCTCCCGGTACTCCGCTTCCACCGCCATGGACACCGGCGCCACCAGCGATACCAGGTCCCGGAGAATGCGGTTGACGGCATGTTCCTGCAGGATACCCACGTTGCGGAAAGAGGTCAGGTAGTATTTCAGCGATTTCAGCTCAATCAGGGAACGGTCCGGGACGTAGCGTATGACCAGGCGGGCAAAATCAGGCAGGCCCGTCCAGGGGCAGACAAAGGTAAACTCCTCCGTCTCGTAGACCACCTCCGTCGCCGAGTCGGGAAAGTCGAACGGAATCGCCTCCAGCACCGCCACGTCGATGGCGGCTTCCGTATCTACGTCATAGCGCTTTGAGGCGTATTTGTCCACGGTCACCGGTTAATCTCCACTCCGCCATTTTAGCACTATTTGAAAGCTGGCGCTATTGTGAGGTGGTGAGAAATACAACCCTGGGAAAATTAGTGTGTCTTATACTGCGAAAATAAATAGTATTATTGGTATTATTTGCTAGCTTGACAGAGGCTTTGCAAATTTCTATAAAATGTTACATAATTTGGATAGCAGGGGATTCAGAGATGGCTAAACTACTCAATAGTAAACCAGAGAAAATTGATAGATATCCAGATTTTATGGGCACAGGCCCCTTACCTCCGGTACATATAATGAAGTACTTATCACTTCAAGACGAGCTGGTAAATATTAAACAGAGGCTGGCAGAACTTGAGAACAGGGAGAAGATAATCGTGCTCAAAGAGATAACGAGGGAAGAAGCAAAAAAAGAGATAAGGCAACTTTTCCAGAGTGGGGGCACCCTCTATTATTCCGATATCGTCCAGGAATTAAAAATAGACCTGGAAACGGTTGTTGAAATTTGCAACGAACTGGAGAAAGAAAAGGAAATCGGGATAGATGCCGGAGTATAGCAATCAGGGAGATGCCCTGCGAGCAAACAGGATTGCGGTAGAAGCCAGAAGCATTAGCCCGGTGACCGTTAAAAAGATGTCCGGTGGTCACAAAGGTCAATTTGCGACACTGAGAAACAACGCTTATTGTGTGATTGAGATTCCCCTGAAATGGATTTTAGAGAAAAAGTCTAACGACAAAACGACATAAAATACTACTCTACGGATATTTATATTTCACCGAGTGATAACCCTTGACCACTCATAACTCTACCCCCCACCCCAATTTTCCCCTCCTGCCGTCTTGTGCTACACTATAGCTGAATTCAGACAGCAGGTGAGACGGCCATGAGCCAGGATACCGTTCAGAAAGTAGGCGCCATAATCGTCGCCGCCGGTGCTTCACGGCGCATGGACGGCGTGGACAAGCTCTTTGCCCTCATCGGCGGCCAGCCTCTCCTCGCCCGCGCCACCCGGCCTTTCCAGGACTGCCCCCGCGTCCACCGCATCGTCATCATCGTCAGCAGGGAAAAAGAAAAGCTCTGCCGGTCGCTGGTGACCGGGGAGGGGTGGTCCAAGGTGAGTGACATCTGCCTCGGCGGGGAACGCCGCCAGGACTCCGTGGTCGCCGGACTGAAGCGGCTCACCGACTGCCACTGGCTCATCATCCATGACGGCGCCCGCCCCCTGGTCACCATCGAACTTATCGAGAACGGCCTGGCCGCCGCTGAAGAAACCGGGGCCGCCGCCGCCGCCGTACCGGTAACCGACACCATCAAGCTCGTCGACGACGACCGGATAGTCCGTAAGACGCCGCCGCGCCAAAATCTGTGGGCGGTACAGACCCCGCAGGTTTTCCGGTCGGCCATTATCGCCGAGGCTTATTCCCATGCCCGTGGTGAAGTCACCGATGACGCCTCCCTCGTCGAACAAATGGGCGGCCGGGTGAAGCTTTATCCCGGCTCCTATGCTACTATCAAGGTGACCACCCCGGATGACCTGGCCCTGGCCGAGGTCCTGTGGCAGAGATATGAGCGATAAGTGCCGCGTCGGTATCGGTTTTGACGTCCACGCCCTGTCCCCCGGGCGCCCCCTGGTGCTGGGCGGCGTGGAGATACCCTTCCACCTCGGTCTGGCCGGCTGGAGTGACGCCGACGTCCTCACCCACGCCGTTATCGACGCCCTGCTCGGGGCGGCGGCGCTGGGAGACATCGGCAGCCATTTTCCTCCCGGCGAACCCGAATATAAAGATATTTCCAGCCTCATCCTGCTGGAAAAGACGGGGCGGAAGCTGGCTGAAAACGGCTGGCAGGTGGGTAACATCGACGCTACCGTCGTCGCCGAGCGTCCCCGGCTGGCCGACTTTATCGACCCGATGCGCCGGCGGCTCGGCCAGGCGCTCGGCATCGAAACCGACCGGGTGAGCGTGAAAGCAACCACGGCGGATAAGCTGGGCTTCACCGGTCGCGGCGAAGGCATCGCGGCTCACGCCGTAGCCATGATTGAGGAGAAAGAATGAAGGTTTTATACCCTCTACGGACGGAAGGAGCACTGAGTGAAGATTTTATACTCTCTCCGGGCGGAAGGAGCATAAAGTGAAGGTTTATAATACCCTCTCCGGGCGGAAGGAAGAGTTCACCCCGCAGGGAGACGAGGTCACCATGTACGTCTGCGGTATCACCCCTTACGCCGACGCCCACCTGGGGCACGCCATGAGCTACATCATCTTTGACGTTATCCGGCGTTATCTCCGCTTCCGCGGCTATAAACTGAAATTCGTGCAGAACATCACCGATATCGACGACAAGATTATCGACCGGGCGAACAGGCTCGGCATTGCCACCGACGAGCTGGCGGAAAAATTCACCCGGAGCTATTACGATGATATGGCCGCCCTGAATGTTGAGCTGCCCGATGAGTGCCCCAGGGCCACGGAGACCATTCCCGACATGCGCAGGGTGATTCAGGGCCTGATTGATAAGGGGTACGCCTACCCGGCGCAGGGCAGCGTCTACTTCCGGGTGAGGAAAGTCCCGGACTACGGCAAGCTGTCGCACCGCCGTCTGGACTCCATGCAGGTCGGGGCAAGCGAGGTTGCGGAGGACAAGGAAGACCCCTTTGACTTTGTCCTCTGGAAAGCGTCAAAACCGGGCGAGCCGACCTGGGACAGCCCCTGGGGACCGGGCCGCCCCGGCTGGCATATCGAATGCAGCGCCATGGCGCTGCGCTACCTGGGGGAGACCATCGACATCCACGGCGGCGGGCAGGACCTGGTCTTCCCTCACCACGAGAACGAGATTGCCCAGTCGGAGAGCTTTACCGGCCTCAAGCCTTTTGTCCGGTACTGGCTGCATAACGGCATGGTGCAGTTCGGCGGGGAGAAGATGAGCAAGTCCCTGGGCAACCTCATCACCATCAAGGAGGCGCTGGAAAAGTACCGCGCCGATACTATCCGTATTTTTGTCCTCATGTCACACTACAGGAGTCCGCTGACCTATTCCGAGGAAATTATAGAAGCGGCGGAAAAAGGGGCTGACCGGCTCAGGCAGACCGCAAACAACGCCGCCCGCGGCCACAAAACGGATAAAATAATAGACGCCGAAAGCTACCGCGGCCGATTTATCGAAGCAATGGACGATGATTTCAATACCGCCCAGGCGCTGGCCGCCCTCTTTGACCTCGCCCGTGAGATTAACACCTTTGACGC
>JACZSH010000018.1 GCA_022574315.1 Chloroflexota bacterium
TCTCGTGGCCGAAAATCATCGGTGGTTTAATCCTGGCCTGAGCAAAAGCGTTCCATTCGTTGATATGGATATCCGTCCCGCAGATGGCGGTCACCTTTACCTTGATGAGGACGTCTCGCGGGCCTATTTTCGGAACGTCAACGTCCATCAGTTTGGCTCCAGGGGCGGCTTCGGCTTTTACGACTGCTTTCATACTACCTGTTGCCTCCTTATTAAAGCTACCCTGAATTATACACTTAAGCCTCTTTACCGACAAGGGGATGAACCGCCTGAATCCCTTTGACAAACGAAAATCACTATGCTACCATACGGGCGGAAATACACTCTGGAGAAACTGATGAGAAAAAATCTGACCAAGTCCAAAATCAATGCTGGCGAGACTGCTTACGGTGTTTTTGTCAACGTGGGTTGTCCCAGCCTGGTCGAGATAATCGGCCACATCGGCTTCGATTTCGCCCTCATCGATGCCGAACACAGCCCGATGGACCTGGAGACGTGCGAAAATATGGTCCGGGCGGCGGATTCAGTCAATATCACCCCCATCATCCGCATTGCCCTGAACGCCCAGCAGAACATCTTGCGCTATATGGATGCGGGGGCACTGGGTGTGGTGATACCGATGCTCAATACTAAAGCCGATGCCGAGGCCGTGGTGAAGTCGGTGAGATACCGCCCCGAAGGGCAACGTGGCCTGGCCGGCGTCAGAGCCAACAACTGGGGTATTACCGGCCCGCAAAGTGATTACATCAAGGTAGCCAACGAGGAAAACCTGGTCATAACCCAGATAGAAACCATGGAAGCGGTGAAAAACCTGGATGAAATACTGACCATCCCCGGGATTGACGTTGTCTTTATCGGCCCTAATGACCTCTCCGTCGCCATGGGCTATCCGGCGCAGGTAAACCATCCCGAAGTACAGAAGATGATTGAAAGCCTGGTAACCAAGATACGCGCCGCCGGAAAAGCGGCCGGCACGGTGGCTTATGACTTTGATACCCTGAAGAAGTGCCAGGAGCGGGGATTCCAGTTCATCACTTACAATATTGTCCCTATGCTGGTTAAATCCGGCCGTGAATATTTACAGGCGGCACGTCAGTAACCCGCCTCTGGAAAGTAAACCAGAGTTGACAAAACACGGGAAAGAAAATAGTATTTTTACCGGACCGTGATTAAACTGCCGCTGTTTTCCCAGCTCACCCTTTATATTTAACCTGGAGAATAAGGTTGAAAATTAGCGTGGAAATTATCTCCTGGCTGAAGGATGATTTTAATCATAAAAGTTCGGAACGGCTGGTCCTCGAGGAGAACGTCGGCCCGGGGACAACCATCATGGACCTGCTTCACGCTATCGCCGAAAAATATCCCAAGTTCGGTCAGAAAGCTTTCGGCGGCGCGGCACAGGCACTGTTTGAGTATTGTATTGTCATCCTGAACGGCACTTTTTTATCAGCTCCGGCTGAACTGAATACGCCGCTGAAAGAAGGAGACGCCATTAAATTTTCTCCCGCCTTCTACGGGGGATGATAAGGAGGATTAGTAACAGATGAGTATTAATGGTTCCACGGGTAAAATTTTAAGAGTCGACCTCAGCCAGGGGAAAATATGGGATGAAGCCCTTGGTGAAGACACCCTGCAAAAATATCTGGGCGGTACCGGAATAGGTATCAAGTATCTCTTCGATGAGGTAGACCCCAAGCTGGACTGGTCTGACCCGGCCAATATCCTTTATCTGGGCTCCGGACCCCTGGGCGGCACGCGTATTCCCGGCTGCGCCAGCATCTCCTTCGTCACCAAAGGCGCCCTGACCAACGGGGCTACTTCCACCCAGGCCAATGGCAACTTCGGGGCTTATCTGAAGTGGTGCGGTTATGACGGCATCCTGGTACAGGGAGCCGCTTCCGGCTGGAAATACCTGTATATTCACGAAAACGGGGTTGAACTGAAAGACGCCGGCAACCTGAAAGGCAAAGACACCTGGGAAACAGAAGACGCCATTAAGGCTGACCTGGGTTACAAAGAGCGGTCGATGAGTGTTTTCAGCATCGGTCCCGCCGGAGAGAACCTGGTCAAATACGCCGGTATTTTCGGTGATAGAGGCCACGCTGCCGCGCATAACGGCGTCGGCGCAGTCATGGGTTCCAAGAAGTTGAAGGCCTTTGCCGTGGCGCGAACCGCCAATAAAAAGATGACCCTGGTTGACCCGGATAAAATCGGTGAGCTGGCCAAGAAAACGACCGAAAGTTCCAAGGTTTTTGGCGGGGGCAGCATCTACAACTGGGGTACCAGCCGGGTGCTACCTACCGCCGAGGGCGCCGGCTGGCTGCCGGTAAAGAACTACCAGACCAATATCTTCCCGGAAAAGGACCTCTTTGATGGCGCCCGGGTCCGTCCTCTTTTCAAAAGTAAAAACTATCCCTGCTATGCCTGCTCTTCACATCACTATGAACTGATGACGGTAAGCGAGGGTCCCTGCAAGGGATACTTTGGCAAGGAGCCCGAGTATGAGCAATGGGCATCCTGGGGGCCGCAAATCGGCCAGCCGGACCCGGGAGCCGCCGTGATGCTCAGTAACGTGTGTGACCGGCTCGGCATGGACTGCAACGAGGCCGGCTGGGTGGTCGGCTGGGTGATGGAATGCTACCAGAAAGGCGCCCTCAAGAAAGAGGACGTGGACGGTCTGGAGATGACCTGGGGTAACGTCGAAGCCACCAAATCCCTGCTGGAAAATATCTCCCACCGCCGCGGTTACGGTAACACCCTGGCCGAGGGCGTGAAAATCGCCGCCGAAAAACTGGGCGGCGATGCGCTAAACTGGGCGATATTCACCGGTAAAGGAAATTCCCCGCGCGGACATGACCACCGCGGACGTTGGGTGGAAATGCTTGACACCGTTACCTCCGATACCGGTACCCTGGAAACCCAGATGGTGGTCGCGAACAAAGACCTCTGGAAAATGCCCAATCCTATGGATGTCTTCGACCCCGAGCAGGTGGTGGCCGCCGAGGTAAATTCCATGGGTTCAATGACCATCTCTGACTGCCTGGTACAGTGCTGGTTTACCAGCTTCAACGACACCGCAACCCAGACCGAAGCGCTCAACGCCGCTACCGGCTGGAACATGAGCCTGGAAGAAGTCATGAAAGTAGGCCGGCGGGTAGTCAATATGATGCGAATCTACAACCTCAAGGTCGGGCTGACCCCGGACAAAGAAACCCCTTCTCCCCGTTATTGTTCACAATCGGTGGACGGCCCGAACAAAGACAAGGCTATTGCCCCTCACTGGGAAAAAATGATGGACGGCTACTACCAGTCGATGGGTTGGGACCGGAAAACCGGCATGCCGCTGCCGGAGACGATTAAAGAACTTGGCCTTGAAGACTTTGTTAAATAAAATAAGGAGACCTTGGACTGATGAAGATTGATCCGGATGTTTGTATTTCTTGTGAGCTATGCCTACCCTACTGTCCCGTGTCCGCCATCAGTATGCAGGATGACGTCGCTGTCATCGACCAGGAGGAGTGCGTGGACTGCCAGGTCTGCCTGAAATCGGGCGTCTGCCCGGTGGACTGCTTTATCTTTGAGCCGGCCCCCTGGCCCCGTTCCATACGCACCGTCTTTTCCGACCCCCGAACCGAGCACAAGGCGACCGGTATTGCCGGCCGCGGTACCGAAGAGATGAAGACCAACGACGTTACCGGCCGGTTCCAGCGGGGCTGGGTCGGCATGGGCTGTGAATTCGGCCGGCCCGGCGTGGGCGCCCGTTTTTACGACATCGACAAGGTGGCCCGGGTACTGGCCAGTCACGGTGTTGAGTTTGAGCCTAAAAACCCGGTGACTGCCCTCATGGAAGACCCCAAGACGGGTAAAATCCAGGAAGATGTCCTCAACGAAAAGGTGCTCTCCGGTATCATCGAGTGTCTTTTCCCCATCGAGAACCTCAAGGACATCATGGACGCGCTGAAGGAAGTAGCCAGGGAGGTTGATACCGTCTTCAGCGTTGAGGTCATTAACCGCGCCGACCCGGACGGTTCGTACCCGCTGCGGAAACTTTTAGAGGAAATGAACATACCGTACTATATTAACGGAAAGCAGACGGTTGGCCTGGGGCGTCCCCTGGCTGATGTTTAAGGAGGATATTGATGACGCATTCTTTACATCGCAGAGGAAACGCAGAAAGCTTGCAGGAAGACTTTGTTTTCTTGTTCATCCCGGCCAAGGGTATAAATGATAATGGCCATGAGGCAAAACTGCAGGAGTTCCTGCGCATTACCCTGAAGCATGACCCCAAGAATATCGGTGCCATTACCATCGGCAATATGTACAGCCATCAAGTGGACGAAATCATTGACGGCGCTACCGGGGTGGCCCATGCCGTCTTTGACAACACGGACGCCGTCACCGGCGTCCTGCAGGACCTCAAGGAAGCCGACCTGGGGCTTTCCACCATAGTCAGCGGTATCTTCGAGAATGTTGACGGCTGTCTGGAAAAAGCTGGCCTGAAACACCACACCGCCAACTTCTCCCTGGGAATCTGGGGGAATACCGGAAAACTACCCAGCGATGACGTCCTTGAAGTGACCACCATGTGCGGCCATGCCCTTATCGCCGCCAACCTGGTACAGTCCATGGTGGACGAAGTTAAAGCGGGCAGGAAGACGGCGGACGAAGCGGCTAAAACGCTGGCCCCGCAGTGCGCCTGCGGCATCTTCAACCCGGCCCGTGCCACCAAACTTATCGCGGCCATGGCGGCAAAATAGACCCGGCGATAAAATACTGCTAGAACCGATAAGCCAAGCCTGGTAAGGTTTCTCAGACCAAAGAAATTTTGCGCGGCTTGGCTAATCATTGTCCAATTTAACATAGCAGCCACGCGTTGCACCAGGCCGCTTACAGTCATTGAAATTAGACCGGAAATCAGCCAAAATAGTAATGGAACCGGCCCGGAAAACCAGAGGGAAAAAGGAGGAGTTCGTTGAAATTAGATTCGGACAATTGTATCGGATGTGAACTGTGCCCGCCTTATTGCCCGGTCAATGCCATCCACATGAAAAACGACGTTGCCGTCATCGATGATGATGAATGCGTCGAGTGCGGAGTCTGTTTCCGCTCCCGGGTCTGCCCGGTAGACGTCTTTGAGGAGGTGGTGGCGCCGTGGCCCCGCGCGGTACGGCAGGTGATGTCCAACCCCCTGATTGAAAACCCGGATACGCGTATCCCCGGGCGAGGTACCGAAGAGGTAAAGACCAACGAGGTCACCGGCCGGATAAAGCCGGGTTTCGTCGGCATGGGCCTCGAGATGGGACGACCCGGTACCGGAACACGCTTTACCGACGTGCAGAAGATGACCCAGGGTCTTGCCGAAGTGGGCGTAAATTTCGAGCCGCAAAACCCGGTAACCCTCTGGATGACGGACAAAAAAACCGGCAAAATCAGGGACGACATCCTGAACGAAAAATCGCTGTCCGCCATCGTGGAGGTATCGTTCCCCATTGACCGGCTAAAGGCCGTCTTGAAAAAAATCGATGAGGTGGCGCAGCAGATAGACACCGTTTTCAGTATCACCACCTGCGTCAAGGTACTGCCGGACGGCTCGCTGCCCACGGACAAGATATTCCAGGAACTCGGTATCACCCCTTACCCGGGCAGTAAAAACAATATCGGTATCGGACGGCCACGGTTCAATTTCGAGGAGGGAACATAATGACGCACAGTCTACATCGTCTGGGGACGAGGGAAAACCTGAGCCATGACTATCCCCTGATTTGCATGGCCGCCCACGGCATTAACGAAGAAGGAGCGGCCGCCAAAATGGGCAGATTCCTGGAAATCTGCCAGCGCCACGGCCCGGTAAACCTCGGTGACATGAAACAGGGTAACATTTTTGTCCATGATGCTGAGGATATTATTCGAAACATAACCAACACCACGCTGGTGCAGGTAGTTTTTGATGACCTGGCTAAAGTGGAAGCGGTGCTGCGCGACCTGGTCGCGGAGAACTTCGACCTTTCCGTGGTGGTCAGCGGACTGACCGACGCCACCAGAGAGTGCTGCCAGAAAGTGGGGCTTGAAGTCCACACCGTTTCCCAGTCACTGGGCATCCGCGGCAACATCTCACGCCTGCCGAGTCGGGAAGTCCTGGAAATCACCACCATGTGTGGCCACGGCATGACCGCGTCCGGGCTGGTGGAGCAGATGATCGACGATATCAAGAAAGGCAGGGCGACTCCGGAGAAAGCGGCGGAAACGCTGGCCAAGCCGTGCGAGTGCGGGATTTTCAATACCACCCGTGCCGCCACATTGCTGGCGGCAGCCGCTGCGCAGTAGCCCTGAACCGGCAATATCAAAAATAGCGGCGGCAGTGCCGGGATAAAGAGAGGCGGGGTAACCACTCCCCGCCTTTTTCACATCCCGAACTCGCCAGGCGAGCGGCCGGATTGACGACCCGGCTACCCGCGTTGACACTCATTTATCAGAGGGTAATAATAGAATTAGAATGGAAATGACCGAGATAAAGTTTCCCTGCGGCAACGGGTATCTGACGGCCAGTCTGCCGACCGGAAATATCGCCTATGTTCTAACGACCAGAGATGTCGCGGGGCTGGAAAATGAAAAGGAAGCGATAACCGCCAGTTTAAGGAAGCCCATCGCCAGCCCTCCTCTCCTCGACCGCGTCAGTAAAACGGATAAAGTAGTCATCCTGGTTACCGATAACACCCGTCCCTGCCCCGAAGACCGTCTGCTCCCCCCGATACTGACGGAACTGGAGAAAAAAATCCCGCGTGAGAATATCACCATCATTATCGCCCTCGGCCTTCATCCGCCCCTGGACCGGCCGGAGATGATAACCAAGCTGGGCAAAGAGATAGTGGAGAACTACCGGGTGTTAAACCACGACGTCAACCAGACGGTCAATATCGGTACCACCTCCCGGGGCACACCGGTCGATATCAATAGCCGGGTTATCGAAGCCGATTTCCGTCTCAGCACCGGGTTTATCGAGCCTCATTTTTTTGCCGGTTTCTCCGGCGGTCGGAAAAGTATCGCCCCCGGCGTGTTCAGTGTCAGGTCAGCCTATAAAAACCATAGCTTTGCCATGCTGGAGCATCCTGAAGTGAGGGCGGGAAATCTCAAGGGAAACCCGATACACGAAGATATGGTCGAGCAGGCAAAAATGGCCCGCCTGGATTTTATCGTGAACGTGCTGCTGAACAAGAGAAGAGAAATTACCCACGTTGTCGCCGGTGACCCTTTCCAGGCCCACGAGAAAGGATGCCAGATTGAGAGTGAAATCGTGGGGGTTAAGGTACCCCATCTGGTAGACATCGCCATCACCACCAACAGCGGGGCGCCGCTTGACCTTGATTTGTACCAGACCTGCAAGGGTATTGATACCGCCGCACAGATTACCCGACCCGGGGGCATCATCATCACCGTCTCGGCCTGCAGTGCCGGCCTGGGACCGGACTCTTTCCGGGAACTGCACGCTTCGGTTAGCTCGCCGGAGGAAGTCCTGCGAGAGATTAAGCATCAGGAACCCATCGGCGTGCAGTGGGAAAACCAGATCCTGGCCCGTATCCAGCTAAAGAATGCTGTCTACCTGGTATCCAGCCTGGAAGACAACCTGGTGCGGGACATGATGATGACTCCAATCCGCACCGTGGAAGAAGGACTGGAAAAAGCGTTTCAAGTCCTGGGCACGGCGGCCAGCATTGGCGTCATTCCGGAGGGACCCCTGGTTCTCCCCCTCCTGAACAGCTAGCACCCACTCCCGGCGAGGGGCCGTTTTTTCTTGACGCTTGATATGGACTATGCTATATTGAAATTGGTTGGCGTGGGCAATTGGGCGGAAGCTTTCTAAAAAGGAGGAACCATGAAAGATTCTTTGCATTCCTACATGAAAGTGGGTATCGTTCACCCCATGGCATTCCCGGATTCCAATCTCATTGACAGCATCAAGCAAATCGCTGAAGATGAGTTCTTTGGCGCTATTGAGGTCGCTGCTATCCCTGATGACGTACGGGACGAAGTAGCCGGATTGCTGGAAAGCAGTAAACTGGTCATCGGTTACGTCGGGCAGGCCCGGCTCCTGAGCGAGAAACTCGACCTTAACAGCGCCAGTCCGCAACAGCGTGAAGCGGCCATCTCGCGGATTAAAGTTTCAGTTGACGAGGCTTATTTCCTTGGTGCCAAGCTGCTGGCCGTACTCAGCGGACCAACACCGGCGATTGAGAAAAGGGAGAAAGCAAAGGAGTTACTGGTTGATTCTCTGTCCCAGATTTGCGGTTATGCCAAGAGTAAAGGTGAACTTGGTATCGCGCTGGAGATTTTTGACCGTGAGATAGATAAAAAGTGCCTTATCGGCCCAACCGAAGAAGCAGTGAGTGTCGCCAAAGAAGTACGGAGGCGGCACGCTAATTTCGGTCTGATGGTTGACCTGAGTCATCTACCACTGCTGGAAGAGAGTTCCGAATTCGCGTTGCAGACCGCCCAGGAATACCTGGTTCACGTCCACATCGGCACCTGTATGCTCAAAGATAAAAACCACCCCGCTTATGGGGACAAGCACCCGCGTTTCGGCATTCCCGGCGGGGTAAATGACGTGGATGAGGTCAGACTGTTCTTGAAAACCCTGATGGAAATAGGGTACATCGGCGAGGGCAAGCAGAACGTCGTCGCTTTTGAGGTTAAACCGCTGAGCGGCGAAAGTCCCGAGGTGGTTATTGCCAACGCCAAGCGCACTCTTCTGGAGGCGTGGGCTAAACTGTAGGCAGTGGCCGTCATTACGTCCCTTTGGCCTCTCATGTTGCTCATTAGTCTTCTTGATGAGCGTATCACTGTGCAAACGAGGTAGAGCCGGACTTGATACAACAGAGCTTTATTAAAGAACTTACCGGGATTGTCGGACGTGACAATATCCTGTCTTCCCGAAAGGACCTGCTGGCATATTCCTACGATTCGACGTCAAGACAGGAAATGCCGGAGGTTATCGTCTTCCCGCGGAGTACCGCAGAAGTTTCGGGGGTGATAAAAGCAGCTCACCGTGACAAAGTACCGGTCATTGCCCGCGGCGCCGGCACCAACCTGTCGGGTGGTACCATACCCGACCGGGGCGGTATCATCCTTGAACTCAGCCGGATGAACCGCATCCTGGATATTGATACGGCAAATCACCGAGCCGTGGTTCAGCCAGGCGTGGTCAACCTGGACCTGCAGAATGCCCTGGCGCCTTTCGGCTTCGTCTTTCCCCCCGACCCGGCCAGCCAGGAAATGTCCACCCTGGGAGGGAATGTCGGGGAGAACGCCGGTGGCCCTCACTGTTTGAAACACGGCGTGACCTCAAAGTATGTCTATGGCATGGAAGTTGTCCTCTCTGACGGAGAAGTAATTAACGTGGGTGGTAGCGTTGAGGATAACCCCGGTTATGATTTGAGAGGCTTACTCATTGGTTCGGAAGGGACGCTAGGCATTGCTACCCGCCTGACACTACACATAATCCCCAAACCGGAAACTTCCCGGACGCTGCTGGTAATCTTCGAAACCCTGGAGAACGCCAGCCAGACCGTCTCTGATATTATCGGTGCCGGCATAATTCCCGGCGCCATGGAGCTAATCGATAAGACGACCTGCTGGGCGATTGAGCAGGGTATCAGCGCTGGCTACCCGACGGATGCCGAAGCCGTGCTCCTCATCGAGCTTGAGGGATTGCAAGACAGCCTTGACCGGCAGGTCAGGGATATTTCAGAAATATGTCAAAAAAATAAAGTGCGTGAACTGCGCATTGCCAAGACGTCCGCCGAGCAGGCGGCTCTATGGCAGGGTCGGCGGGGAGCCTTCGGGGCTATCGCCCGGATTTGTCCCCAGTACATAGTCATGGATGGCACCGTACCCCGCAATAAGATGGTACCGACCATACACCGGGTAGATGAGATTGCGAAAAAGTACCACCTCACCATCGCCCTGGTCGCCCATGCCGGCGATGGTAATATCCATCCGCTGATATTATTTGATACCGGCAACCCGGAGGAAATCGTCTCGGCGAGGAAGGCCGGCGATGAAATCTGCGAGCTTTGCTCCTCGATGGGAGGCACCATCACCGGAGAGCACGGCGTTGGACTGGAAAAGTTGCATGCCATGTTCACTCAGTTCAGTTCGGCTGACCTGAGCGCCATGCGGCGGGTAAAAGAGGTTTTCGACCCTGAGGGTATCTTGAACCCGGGGAAACTGCTTCCCCCGGAAGAAGACGAGTCCCTTCACGAAACGAAAGAGGTGGCCGGGTGATGACGCCAGCCTTCTCCGCAGAACAGTCGGCTTTTTCCCAGAGACTTACCGAAATCGTTGGCAGCGCCAGCGTATCCACGGATGAGCGGGTGACCGCAGAGCACACCGTGGACGGGCTGAAGCCATTTGTGGTTGTCTTTGCCTCCAGCGCCGAGCAGGTATCACAGGTCGTCAAAGCCGGCAACCAGTTCGAGAAAACAATCGTTCCCTGGGGTAGCGGCTCAAGACAGTCGGTGGGCCCCTGCCTCGCCAGAGCCGACGCGGTTATCAGCTTGAAGCCGATGAACAAAATTATCGAACTTGACGTCGGCAACTACACCGTTCAAGTAGAGGCCGGCATGGTGAACCGCGACCTTCACCGCCAGCTGGCCGAACAGGGACTTTTCCTTCCCTTTGACCCGTTTTGCACGGAGACATCAACTATCGGTGGGGAACTGGCGACCAATGTCAGCGGTCCTTCACGAGCCGCTTACGGGACGGCGCGTGACATAGTCCTGGGCATAACCGCCGTCTCTCCCACCGGAGACATCATCCATACCGGTGGCAAGACCATGAAAAACGTGGCCGGTATTGACCTGGGCAAGCTGCTCATCGGCTCGCAGGGAACCCTGGGCATCATCACGGACACCGTAATGCGGATATTTCCACAGGCGGAAGTCAACCGGAGTCTGCTGCTAGCCTTCCCGGATGCCGAAGACGCTTTTCAGGTAGTCTCCCGATTGCTGGCTTCGAAGTTAACGCCCGGCTCGGTGGAGCTGGTGGACAGGCTAGTCGGACATCACCTGGAACCCGCCGGGGGGCCACCCCTTGAAGAAAACGGCGTCTTACTGATGGTCAGCATCAGCGGAAGCCGGGAGGATGCCGAGAGACACCAGAAAGATATCAGCACCCTGGCTGAGGAAAATAAGGTGGACAGCACCGTCATCCTGGATGGCACCGAAGTAAACGGTATCGAGAACGCCTACCACCAGGCACACCAGTCGCTGTTCACCAGTCCCTCCGTAGTGCAGGGAAAGGCCTCGGTGCCGCTCAGCAAGCAAGGGGAAATGTTCCGGGCAATCAAAAAAACGGGCAGCAAATACGGTGTGCCGGTGGGTGTTACCGTACACGGCTACAACGGTATTCTTTATACCCGCTTTGACGCCAGCGTTGCCGACCCGTCCGGTATTATCAACGATTTAAACGGGACCGCCGCCGGACTGGACGGCTTCTTTATGGTGGAAGCCGCCCCCCTCCAATTCCGGAAAAACGGCGCGGTATTACCGCCGCGGAGTGATTATAAATTAATGCGACTACTGAAAAATAGCCTTGACCCCCGGAATATTCTAAACCCCGGGAAACTGGTTGGAGGGCCTGGTTAGGCATGCCGCTGTCCGAAGAAATAGCCATTGCCCTACGCAAATGCAACCGCTGCGGGTTCTGCCAGGCCGGATGCCCCATCTACAAGGTAACCGGCGTGGAGTGGGAGACGGCACGGGGGCGCATTGAACTGGTGCGCAGCGCCTTGCTCGACCATAACCTGGAGCTTAAGGATATCGACGACCCCGTATTCCACTGCCTGACCTGTAATAACTGCGTGGAGCACTGCCCGGCGGGTATCCAGACGGCCGATATAATATTTGGCGCTCGTGAAGAGATACGCCGGCGGCAAGGGAACTCCTGGATACAGAAGATGCTCTTCCGGAAGCTCTTGCCCAACCCATCTTTACTCCACAGTGCCTCCCGGCTCCTGCGCCTGGCCGACGTTACCGGACTGCGCTCCGCAGCCCGCAAGACCGGCCTGACCAGGTTAATCGGGGATGCCGGGAAAGCGGAGGCTATTGTTCCTCCAGCACCGTCTTCAGAGGGACTGGCAGCAATCGCGCGTCAGGTCAAAAAGATAGAAAATCCGAAGCATAAAGTGGCCTATTTTGTCGGCTGCCACGCGGCTAACCTTTCTCCCGCCGTGGCGGCGGCGACCATACGTATCCTGCACAAGCACCGGGTCGATGTCGTGGTGCCCGAGTTTGTTTGCTGCGGACTACCTGCCGCCGGCTATGGAGACGCAGATTCTGCCCGTGAGCTGGCCCGGAAGAATATTGATACCGCCCGCGCCCTTGACGTGGAAGCCATTGTCACGCCATGTGGCAGTTGTAGCTCTTACCTCAAAGAATATGGTAAACTCTTTGCCGATGAAAATGAATGGCCGGAGAAAGCGGCTGATTTTGCCGGCAAGGTAAAAGACTTGAGCGAGTTCCTGGTTGACATCGGGCTGAACACAGAGATGAGTACGGTGCGGAAAAAGGTCACCTATCATGACCCGTGCCACCTGGCGCATTTTCAAAAAATAAGAGAGCAGCCGCGCACCATCATCAAGAACATCCCGGGAGTGGAGTTCGTTGAAATGGCAGAGTCGAATATGTGCTGCGGTGCGGCGGGAAGCTACGCCTTCAACCACTATGATTTATCGATGAAAGTCCTGGAGCGGAAGATGGATAACCTGGCCAAAACCAGTGCTGACATCCTGGTAACGAATTGCCCGGGCTGCGTCATGCAGCTTGCCTACGGCGCGAAGAAACACGGGCTGCCGACCCGTACTACCGAACTTGTCGAACTGCTTGACCTTGCCTACCACACCGGTGACGACGAACCGTAAGCAGGCACGGATTTTTCCCGGTATTTTATGGCACTGGAGCAATACCTTGAAGATTGTCATTGCCCCGCAGGGTTTCAAAGGCAACCTCACCGCCCTGGAGGTGGCCCGCGCCATCGAGGCCGGCGTGAAGCGCATTGTTCCCGACGCCCTGACCATCCTTAAACCGATGGCCGACGGCGGCGAGGGCACCGTACAGGCCCTGGTCGACGCCACGGGGGGAGAGATAATAACTACCGAGGTAACCGGCCCGCTGGGAGAGCCTGTCAACGCCCACTGGGGCATCTTAAATGACCGGGTTACCGCGGTTATCGAAATGGCGGCCGCTTCCGGCCTGCCCCTGGTACCTCCTGAAAAGCGCAACCCGCTCATGACGACCACTTACGGCACCGGGGAGTTAATCCTGGCAGCACTGGCTAAGGGCTGCCGGAAACTGATTATCGGCATCGGCGGGAGCGCCACCAATGACGGTGGCGCCGGGATGGCCCAGGCCCTAGGCGCCCGTTTTCTTGACGCCAAAGGGAAAGAGCTTGCCCCGGGTGGCGCGGCGCTGGCTGACCTGGAACACATTGACGTTACCAATCTTGACCCTCGCCTCGTTGGTTTTGAGGTTACCCTCGCCTGCGACGTGAATAATCCGCTGTGCGGCCCGCGGGGAGCCTCCGCTATCTATGGGCCCCAGAAGGGAGCGACCCCGGAACTGGTGGAGCAGCTGGATGCGGCGCTGGCTCATTACGCCGACGTTGTCCGAAAAGACCTCGGTGCTGACGTCCGGAACGTCGCCGGCGCCGGAGCCGCCGGAGGCCTGGGTATGGGCCTGATGGTCTTCCTCAAAGCCCGGTTAATACCGGGTATTGACGTTGTTATTGAAGCGACCAACCTGGTGGCCGACCTGACGGGAGCCGACCTCGTTTTCACCGCGGAAGGCAGGATTGATTGCCAGTCGGCGATGGGTAAGGTACTCACCGGAGTGGCCCTGAAAGCCAAGGAGTTCGGCTCTCCGGTCATCGCCCTCGCCGGCGAAGTGGCCGACGATTGCCGGGTGGTCTACGAACAGGGGATTGATGCCGTGCTCAGCATTGCCCCCGGCCCCATCAGCCTCGACCAGTCCATGGCCGTGGCCGACAAACTTATTGCCGATACCGCCGAATGTGCCATGCGTCTGTTCATGTGTCGCCCCTGAAAATATCTTTGCCAAGGAGAAGAATAAATGTCAAAACCCAAAGTATTTGTGGCCAGGAAGATGGCGACAGAGGCACTGGAGACGATTGCCAGCGCGACCGAAATGGAATTGTGGGCAGGTGAACTTCCCCCCCCGCGCGACGTGTATCTACAGAAGGTACGGGATATCGATGGTCTGCTCTCGATACTCACCGATAAGATTGATGCGGAGATAATGGACGCCTCCCCCAGATTAAAAGTAGTCAGCAATATGGCCGTCGGGTTTGATAATATTGACGTCCCGGCAGCGACCAGCCGTGGTATCCTGGTGGGGAACACCCCGGGAGTCCTGACCGAGACGACGGCCGATTTCGCTTTCACATTGCTCATGGCGGCTGCCCGACGCGTCGTCGAGGGTGACAAGTATACCCGAAGAGGCGACTGGAAAACCTGGGGTCCCATGATACTGCTGGGTTACGACGTTCACCACGCCACGCTGGGCATTATCGGTTCCGGACGCATCGGGATGGAAATGGCCAAGCGCGCCCGCGGGTTTGACATGAAGGTACTCTACCATGACGTGGTACGGAGAAAACCGGAAGAAGAGGCGGCACTCGGTCTCGAATACGTGCCCAATCTTGAAGAGCTCCTGTCCAGAGCTGACTTCGTTACCGTGCACGTACCACTCACCGCAGATACCCACCACATGATTAGTACCCGGGAGTTTGCCGCCATGAAACCAACTGCCGTGCTGGTTAACAGCGCCCGCGGGCCGGTGGTCGATCCCAAAGCGCTATACGAAGCACTTAAGAGCGGACAGATTTTTGCCGCCGGTCTCGATGTCACCGATCCCGAGCCAATCCCAATGGACGACCCGCTGCTGACACTGGACAACATTGTGATTGCGCCCCATATCGCCAGCGGCAGTGTGGCCACCCGGACCAAGATGGCGAACATGGCGGCGGCTAATCTCCTTGCCGGGTTGAAGGGCGAACTACCCCCCAATTGTGTCAATCCCGAGGTACTGCAGAAATAGGGCCGATAATTTGGAAAACTTTTTATAGTGTAGGCTGATGCGAAGCAATCGGTGATTTCCCGGCCGGCTCGGTGCTTGAGTCGCCCGAGGAGGAGAAGCTATGCGTTACAGAAAGATGGGCCGGACCGGACTATTAGTTTCCGAAATTTGCCTGGGTACCATGACCTTCGGCCAGCAGACGGACGAGACCGAAGCGACCAGAATAATCAACCACGCCCTGTCCGCCGGCGTTAACTTCATTGATACCGCCGATGGCTACGTTGACGGCAAGTCGGAAGAAATCATTGGCCGGACGTTAAAAGAAAACCGCCATTCGGTGGTCCTGGCCACCAAAATGGGTGCCTGGAAATCGGGCCCGGCGGTGACCGATGCCGGCGCATCGCGCAAGCATATCATCAAGGAGATTGAGAACAGCCTGCGCCGATTGGGTACGGACTATATTGACCTCTATTACATCCACGCCCCGGACTACAACACGCCTATCGAGGAGACGTTGCGAGCCTTCGACGACCTGGTCCGCCAGGGTAAGGTACGCTACATCGCCTGCTCCAATTTCCGCGCCTTCCAACTGGCCAGGGCGCTATGCGTCAGTGCCCTGAAAAACCTGACCCGGTTCGATTGTATTCAATCGCCGTATAACCTGATTACACGTGATATAGAATACGAGCTGCTGCCTCTCTGTGCCGAAGATGGTGTGGGCGTATGCGTCTACAATCCGCTGGCCGGAGGTCTGCTTACCGGCAAGCACGACCCAACAAAACCCCCGCCGCCGGGCCGGTTTACCGTGGCACGCCTCGGGCCAATGTACAGCGGCCGCTACTGGACAACCCACAATTTTGAGGCGGTGACGAGATTAAAGCAGGTTGCCGAGGAGCACGGACAGAGCCTGACCCATTTTTCCCTGGCCTGGATACTGAATAACCAGACCATTACGTCGGTAATCAGCGGGGTATCTTCTTTGAAACAACTGGAAGATAACCTGGGAGCCACGGAAATAACTCTGTCTGCGGAGGAGCTTACCGCCTGTGATGAGGTCTGGCAGCAACTGGCGCCGAGGCAATTCCTTTACGGCAGATAGGTCATTTCCGGTTTCACGTTTGCACCGCCGGCTGTTTAGGGGTAAAATGCAGGTATCCTGACATTGGAAGAAACCTCAGAGATGATAAACATTCCCGTACTGGTTTTGAATCAAAGTTACGAGCCGCTCACCATCTGCCGGGCCCGCCGGGCTATCGTGTTGATGTACCAGGGCAAGGCGGAGATGCTGGAAAACGGCGTTGGTTTTGTCCATTCGGCCACCGATACTTTTCCCCTGCCTTCGGTCATCCGCCTGGGTTACATGATTCGACGTCCCTATCGACAGAGAAAACTGACCCGCTTCGAGGTTTTCCATCGGGACCGCTACCGGTGCCAGTATTGCGGAAAAGAGACCCGGCAGCTTACCCTCGATCATGTTCTACCTCGTTTCCGGGGCGGTCAACACACCTGGGAAAACGTGGTCAGCGCCTGCATGCCCTGCAACCGCCGCAAGGCGGGCCGGACTCCGAAAGAGGCGAGGATGACCTTGAACCGCACCCCCAACAACCCGAAAGGCATGGCTTTCCTCATCCCTTACCACTATCGAGAGATCCGCCACGAGTGGCAGAAATACCTGCCCGGGTACTAGTAAGAAACCTCGCTGAGGGGTACTTCCGTATTCGTCTGGTTCTCCAGTTGAACCGTCACCGTTTCCTTCATCGGATTCGTCCCGACGACCCTGGCTTCCCCCTGGGGTGTGGATACCTGCTGGCCTATTTTAGGCAGTTTCCCTTTCATGGCGCGGTATTGCTCACTCTCAAAACCCAGGCAACACATCAAACGCCCGCAAATACCGGAAATTTTCATCGGGTTGAGCGGCAGGTTTTGCTCCTTAGCCATCTTGATGGAGACGGGAGCAAATTCGCAGATGAAGCTAGCACAGCATAGGGGCCGACCACACCGGCCAAAGCCACCCAGCAGCTTGGCTTCATCCCTGGTACCCACCTGCCTGAGTTCGACGCGTACCTGGAAACGCCTGGTCAGCCGCCGCACCAACTCACGGAAGTCCACTCGCTCTTCAGCGCTGAACAGGAACAGAAGGCGATTCCCGTCAAAGTTGTATTCGGCGGTTATCAGCTTCATGGGCAGCTGTAATTCAGCAATCAGCTTACCGCATTCTAACAACCCTTCTTTGGCTTTTTCTTCCAGCTCCTCCACCCGCTTGACGTCATCCGGTTCTGCCTTGCGATGGACCGGTTTCAGCGTCCCTTCCGTCTCATTGGCCATCACCTGCCCGGGAGCGATGACAACACGCCCCAGTTCTAGGCCGCGACCCGTCTCTACGATTACACAATCGTTTATTTCCAGGTCGATTCCCGCCGGGTCAAAATAGTAAACTTTACCGGCTCTTCGGAACCTTACACCAACTATTTCCGCCATATCTTCTGATGATCTCGCGGCGATATT